>NZ_JBMQQG010000060.1:0-26919 GCF_057362405.1 Ginsengibacter sp. | reverse complement strand
TTTGTGAGTTCTGGTGTTGGGTTGAGAATATCTTTTATTTTCTGTTGTTGAATTATTTTTTCAAGATTTCTGAGAGAAAATTTTCTATCAATTTCACTGCCTTTATATTTATGCACTCCCATCTTAAAACTGATTCCTTGTGACTCGTTGGTTTGTCCTTTGTATTTGTATGATGTTTCAATATTTTCTCTTGCCAGTTTTTCTTTTAAGTCATCAAGATTGCCGCATCCCGGAAGTTTCTCCAAAATTGACTGGTAAATGAAATATTTATTGGCTTCTCTTTCATTCAATGCTTCAAGATTTGTTAATGCCAAATCTTTTGAAATAGCTTCTTTCAATCCATATTCAACAGTTAATTTCTGAGCGACTTTTTTTCCTCTTAAACCTATCCAGTTATCCTTAATAGTTTGGCCATTGTTGTTTACTAAATTGGCAATGATGTGCAGGTGCAAATGATTTTTATCAATGTGTTTTACAATGGCAAATTGAGTGTTGATTATCTTCATCTCCTGCAAATATTTTTTGGCGATTGCAGCCATCATTTTATCCTCAATTTTTTCTCCTGGATAAAAGCTGATGATACCATGAAAAACTGCTTTAGTAAGCGATGGCCTCAAAGCTTGTTGCACCTCAAAATCTTTCGCCATTAATTTGTAGTCATAATCTCTTACACCTTCCGTCTCCAGAACAACAGCTCTTTTCTGATCCATGCATACATACCTGCAGGCACCATAAAATGTTTTTCCTATGATCACTTTACTAATCATTTCTTTTTATCTTTTCTAAAAGTTCATCAATTGATTTTTTATATTTTTCAAACATTAATACAGAGGTCAACAAACCTTCCTGGTGTCCTTTTTTTGTGAGCTGATTTAGGTTATTCGCCATGCCAATTAATTGCCTGACAAAAAGCCTTTCCTCTTCCTTTAATCTGGAAATAATTTTTCCTTGCAATGCCATTTCCCTGATGTAAAAACAGACTTTTATTCCGGCTTTTGAGGCTTTTTGTTTTATGACGTAGTATTCCGCTTTGGTAAAACGAATTCCTTTTGTGATTTCTCTGCGGACAACTTTTTTTGGCCTGCCACCTTTATGTTTAATTTTAATTACTTCACTTATCATATCATCCACAATATTCTTTTGCGACCAACGGGAGAAAAAGCAAGCCGGGTTTTTGTGCAACAAAAACACCGCTTGCTAATAAAACTTTTAAAGGTGCCTGTGCGTTGATTGATTTATTTTCTTTTCTAATTTTCCAAAGTTGACCAACCAGTCATTGAGATCTTTGTACCCTTTGTATAGTTTGCTTTCATCTGTAAACTGTGGCGATCTTTTTAAAGCGATGCTGGTACATTTTCTGCCGGCGTTATCTTGATCAAAATACAAGTGAATATTCTGATGTTTTTCCATTAATAAAAGGCTTCTTTCAAAAAAAGAAAGGGAGTTTAACACAAGAAAATTTGTCAGTTTGTGTTCCTGATTTTGGTGAATATTTTGATGACTCAAGAAATCAAAAAAGCCCTCGAATACGCTTATATTATTTGATTTATTATCGAGGTAAGTAACATACTTTGGAGAGCTGCTTCCTTTAAAATATTCATTGCGTAATTCATAACCTCCGGCATTATTTTTAAAGCCGATGGCTTTGTATATTTTTTCTTTATCAGCATTAGTAAATTGAACCTCATAACAGTAGGAATCAGCGACACTTTTTGCAATCCTTCTTTGATGTAAATAGCGGCAAAGCATGAGGTCTTCAACTGGCTTCTTTGCGGCTATTATTTTGATAGCTGTTTCTCTTGCATCATGATGATCTAATAAACTGTTTTCATGCAAGTGAAACTGCGGTCTGGAATTATTATTTTTAAAACTTTTTTGCTGGTGAAAAGAAGAAAATTTTTGCAGCGCTTGACTAACATTACAATGATAAAATTCCATTACGAAATCGACCAGCTTTCCTCCTTTACCAGGTCCATGATCATACCATATATTTTTGTTTCTTTCTACATTAAATGATGGAACCTTTTCATTCCTGAAAGGAGAGAGATACCAGTAATCCGAACCTCTTATTTTCTTTGGTTGATACCCGATGGAATTGAGGTAATCCACCATATCAATTTGATTGGCTTGTTCACAATTCATAACACAATTTTTAGGTTGATTAATTTATTTGTGTTATGTCGGGATCCTTGCCGCGAATAATAGCATCAATATCTTGCCTGGAAAAATATCTCCGGGATTTGACCTTAAAACTTTTCAGCTTCTTTTGTTTCAGCCACTCATAGAGTGTTGGCTTGGATACCTGGAAGATGGCACATACATCGGATGCTTTTAATAAAGCTTTTTCAGGTAAAAGAGAATTTGAGGGAGAGATTTTTTGTTCATTTAATTTTTCAGAAAGTACTTCTTCTATAGTAATTCTGATTTGTTTCCAAAACTCAGATGGAATTATTGGAAACAGCATTGGCGTTTCGTTCATACTTCTACATTTTCTTGTTCACAATTGAAATTCCAAAAACAAAATTAGTTAGGTTGATTATTAAAAACAATACATGGCTAAATTTTGAACAGGTGCAGATAGCTTTATTTAACAATTGGATTTAACGATTATAACCCTTAAGGTTAATGTCAATAAATTGAAGTTAAGTTTTAATAAATTTTTACTCATTTAATTTCGCTCAATGCAAAAAATGCCGTTGAAAAATTTAACACATAAAAAATTAACACTGACATTTTTTATAACTAGCTTCATTCGTTTTTGGCACTGAATATCAAAAGTTTGCTAGGGAGCATCTTTAGTTATTTGGCGACTTAATTGCTTGACAACAATTCTATCAACTTATAATTTATATAATAAGTCGTTCTGCCTAATTTTTGGGGTCTTACGATGCCAGCCCCTGTCAGCTTTCTAAGCCATATAGAGGCTGTTTGCCTGTGAGCCAATTTTTTCTTTTCTAACAAGTCAATTTTAAGATATGGCAAGGTGAACATTAGTTGCAATAAATCATAACTGAATGACGAACCTAAGGCCTCTTTCATTTGCTTTTCAATTTCATCTTTGAGAGAAAGCATGCTTCTGATTTTTACTGTCGTCAACTGTGCTGTTTCTATTATTGCTGTTAGCATGTACATTACCCAATCGTGCCAATTGTTTTTTTCTGTCACACTTCTTAATAGCTGGTAATAATCTGCTTTATATTTTACTATATAAAAACTTAGATACAATACTGGTTGTGATAGTAAACTCTGCTGTACCAGGTATAGAGCGTTTATGATACGACCGGTTCTTCCATTTCCATCGACAAATGGATGTATTGATTCAAACTGGTAGTGTATAAAGGCCATTTTGATTAATGGATCAAGAGACGAAGATTCTGTGTCATTTATAAATTGTTCCAGGGCAGCAAGTTTCCCCCTTAACACATCTTCACAGCAAGGTGGTGTATAAATAACTTCTCCGTTTACTGCATTCTTAAGTGCAGTGCCCGGAGTATTGCGGATACCTGCTCCCGTTTGCTTTATGGTTTGGACTATTTCAACCATCGTATTGGTTAATAGCAAATTTTTCTGGGCCTGCATTTTCTCCAGGCCATTGTATAACGCTTCTCTATAGTTTAATACTTCCTTAGCACCATGACGGGCTGTGCCTTCTTCGCTGGCAGCTTTATACAGTTCGTCCTGTGTAGTTACAATATTTTCTATCGCAGAGCTGTCTTTACTTTCCTGTAGTACAATTGTATTAATAAGCAATTGCGGGTCTGGTAGTGAAGCACAAAGGCCATTTAACTCTCCTAAATAACGTGAGGCTTTTACAAGATGTCTTAAGATTTCAGGTGATTCGACAAAATCTGTTGGAGGTAGATTTGGAAGATCATTAAATGGAATGTTTCTATTGTAGGCCATTGATGGTGAATTTTGTAAACAATTTCATCTTTTTAGTGTTGCAAAGCCACTTGATTCGACATCATATTTATTTAATGACGAAATTATGTATATTTTTCGACATGAATGTATGTTCATGTAAAAATACTATACATCAAATCTGATACGTACCTAAATCGGTAAAAAAATCCGATATAAAATTTAAGAAAACTTACGTCGCAAACTTTTCATATCCTCGCTTATTTTTTTATCTAAAATCTTAGCATAATGCTGTGTAGTTTTAATATTTCTATGGCCGAGCATTTTAGAGACTGTTTCAATAGGAACCCCATTGCTTAAAGTAACAGTCGTAGCAAAAGTGTGTCTGGCGATGTGGTAGGTGAGGTTTTTATTAATTCCACAAGCGTCAGCAATTTCTTTAAGATAAGAATTCATTTTTTGATTGCTTAAAACCGGTAACACACGGTCTTTTTCTTTACATTGAGGATGCCCTTCAAATCGATTGATAATTTCTAAGGCAGCAGGTAATAAAGGTATTCGCGACGAAACATCCGTTTTTTGCCTTTTGGTAAAAATCCATTTTTCTCCATCAATGCCGATTGCAATCTCCGATCGCTTCAGCTTTAGAACATCAGCATAGGCAAGACCTGAATAACAGCTGAATAAAAATATATTTTTTACGATTTCAAGCCTTTCAATCGAAAATTTAATATTTAACAGTTTCTCTAATTCGAATTCAGTTAAGGCAATCCTTTCTACTTCTCGTTTTGCCATATTGAATCCAATAAACGGGTCTTTTTGGAGCCAGCCATTTTTTAGACAACGCAAAATTATTTTCTTAAAATTAGCGAGATATTTCACAGTTGTGTTATGTCCGCATCTACGAACACTTTTTAGCCAAAACTCATATTCAGAAATAAATTCATAATTCAGTTTATCAATTTCTATATCATTCAATTTATATTTCCATTTTAAAAACGATTCAGTATGCCTGTAAGAAGTCTCATATCTGTCCAATGTACCAGGCGCATATTCCTGATTTACTAATGCAGCCATTTGATCATTGTGGTACCTAAATACCTCAAGCAACATATACTTTTTCCTGGTATCTTTCCCAAGAAGGAGATTTTTTATATTTTCTGCAGTTAGTTCTTTGTCCGTTTCAATCAGCTTTCGTTTTGCTTCAAATACTTTTTGCTGTAACGTATCCAGGTAAGCATTAAATGCTTTTATTGAATCACTTTTTCCATTCAATCTACCGGCACTTAGATTCCATTTCTGAGGATCACATTTTCTTTTAGTACTTATTTCTGTAATGGTGCCATTTACTGTGATACGAATGTAAATGTGTGCTTCGCCTTCTTTACAAACTTTAGATTTTTTAAGATAAAATAATAATCCAAAACTCTTTTCCATAATTAATCATTTTTCGGCTTATAAAATTACACTTAACGCATAATAGAATATATACATGCGTTCTTATAAAATGTTAATAATGAAAGACTTGTGTAAGGTTGAGTGAGTCTTTTTAAAATGAAGTAAGACTCCACGAATTACTCACTCAAAATAGAAGTAAAATGGAGTAAATATTAGTAAATCCAGAAAGTAAAATTTTTTGAAACCCTTGATTTTACTGGGTTTCTTAATTTCACCTCCCTTAAAATAACTGATTTCAGCGGAGACTAAGGGATTCGAACCCTTGATACAGTTTCCCGTATACACACTTTCCAGGCGTGCTCCTTCAACCACTCGGACAAGTCTCCAAAAAAGGATGGCAAATGTACATCATCATTCTAATACTTTTTCCATTTGCATGCTACGCGATCCTTTAATTAATATTTGAGTATTTTCAAGATGTTGATTATGCAGCCAGTCTCTAACTTCTAAGGCAGTATCATATTTAATATACTTATGATCAAGGGCATTAAAATTCTTTCCTACAAGCACAACATTTTGCCATTCATATTTATCGATAAGCGAAATCAGCGCTGCGTGTTCTTTCTCACTTTCAATTCCTAGTTCCATCATAGATCCTAATAATAAAACTTTTTTATTCCCTTTCATAGTAGCAAAATTTTCAATGGCAGCTTTCATGCTTCCCGGGTTCGCGTTATAAGCATCTAAAATTATTGTATTACTATTCTGCTGAATTAATTGAGAACGGCTATTGGAAGGCGTATAGTTTTCAATGGCAGATTTTATTTTTTTATCATCTACATTAAAGTGTCGACCAATACAAACAGCGGCTAAAACATTTGAAAAATTATAAGTTCCCGTAAGCCGGGTCTTTATGTCCATTGGACGAATTCCTTCAATTTCAATTTCAGGAAAGGGATCGCTCTTTATGATTTTTCCGTGAAGGTCTTGTCCCGAAAAGCCATAAAATATTTTTTTATCCAGATCCTTACTTAATTCGACAACGGCTTTGTCATCTGAATTTACAAATGCGACTCCGTTATTATCGCGTAGGTAGTTGAAGAGTTCCCCTTTGCCTTTTTTCACGTTCTCCACGCTTCCAAATCCCTCGAGGTGAGCTTTGCCAATATTGGTTATAAGTCCATGGGTAGGCATCGCATATTCGCAATAACCGGCAATCTCGTTCATATGATTAGCACCCATTTCAATAACGGCAATTTCAGCGTCGGTCCGGATTTTTAAAATGGTGAGTGGAATACCGATATGATTATTTAGATTTCCAACTGTTGTATAAGTTTTAAACGTTGTTGAAAGCACCTCATGCACCAGTTCTTTAGTAGTTGTTTTTCCGTTGCTTCCTGTTATTGCAATAAATGGAATGCGACTTTTATTTTCAGAAGCTATAATAAATTGTTTCCTGTGAAATTTTGCCAGATCTTGCAATGTTGCCAGCACATCGTTTGTTTGAATAATTCGGTTGTCACCAGGCGATATATGTTCGTCCGCAAATACGTAGGCAGCGCCCATTTCAATTGCTTGTTTAGCAAATAGATTACCGTCAAAGTTGGGGCCTTTCAGGGCAAAAAATAAATCGCCTTTTTTTAAATTCCTGGTGTCAGTTTGAACGGAAGGATATTGCTGGTATATTTTATAAATGTCTTCAATTTGCATTTCGCAAATTTATGATGGAGTTGTGTTTTTTGTAAAATAAAAAACCTCTTATTTAATAACAAGAGGTTTCAATTTACAGAAAAGATTTTATTAGCTTTTTTTCTTTTTGTTCTGCTTGCGCTTTCCAAAAATATTACCTTCTTTAAAACCATTACCTTCAGGACTTCCAAGCCTTGTCATGGCACAGCGGAATCCTACGGTGCTGCTTGATTGATCCTGTTCCATATAACGCCTTGCACCAGGTGATAACCAATAAGGCATGTCGTTCCAACTACCACCTTTAATAACACGTGATTTATCACTGATTAATGATGAGATGCCGTAACCGTAAGTAACACTGGAAATTGAGTCACCATCAAGGTAGTTGATAACATCACCTTTCTGATAATTGCGGCGGACAACAGCTTCAGAATCCTGAACCACTACTTTTTTCAATCGACCCAATGTATCTCTTTCGTAATCGCCTTGTGCGTCCTTGTAAAATTTAGTGAACTTATTACCACGATATGGGTTTACATCGTCCTCATCAAGCGGAGTAAGAGGGCGATACACGTCACCTACCCATTCGCTGACATTGCCGCTCATATTATATAGTCCGTAACCATTAGGGTAAAAAGATTTAATTGGGCCGGGAATAGCTGCGCGGTCATTTAGACCACCGGCAACACCCATTACGTCGCCATTTCCTCTTTTAAAGTTCGCCAGGAACTGTCCCTGCCAGCTTCCGCGACGGTTGTCACGCAATCCATTTACATTCTTGCTCCACGAATAAACCTGTTGATTTGATAAAACCTCTTCGCCGTGATTTTTTTCCTTGGTGCGTGGATGAGGATTTTCTGCAATTATACCATAAGCTGCATATTCCCACTCGGCTTCTGTAGGCAAACGATACCCGGGTAATAACAGCCCGTCTTCAAAAGTGATTACTTTTCTTGGTCGTCCGCTTATGTCTTTAAGGCCACCCTTTTTTGGAGCCGTTTTATTGTTGATCATATCAGGATTCATCAGGTACGTATCCGTATTAAATGTTTGATCGCCTTGCCCGCCCTTCATTTCTGCCAGTGGAGCTTTCTTATTTAGATAGCCCTTATCTATTAATATTTTTTCATTCACGCGATCACTTCTCCAGATACAGAAATCATGAGCTTGTTCCCAACTTACGCCCACAACAGGATAATAATTATATGCAGGATATCTAAAGTAATATTCAACGTAAGGCTCATTATAAGCCAATTCGCTTCTCCAAACCAGGGTATCTGGTAAGGCCATCCTCATTACTGCCGTGTCATTGTCAAATGTATTTGCCAACCAATACAAATATTCCCGGTAGTGAACATTGGCAACTTCAGTTTCATCTATATAAAACGAGTTTACACTCACACGGCGAGGGATATTATTCCAGTCACCCATTACATCTTCTTCTTTGGCACCCATTACAAATGTACCTCCCTGAATAAAAACGAGGCCGGGGCCAGTTTTCTGTTCTTTGGCTTTAAGTACATGGAAGTTACCATAGTTCTTATCATCGTAATTCCATCCTGTTACGGATGACTTATCTTTCTTTTTGGTACAAGCCATAAAAGTAAAAGACGAGGCCAGGATAATAAGGCATAAATTTCCGGCAGATATTGATTTTTGCATGTGCATTCGTTTAGCAGGTTATTTAACGAAAGGTTTTCTCTATTATTGTATTAGGGTATCAATTTGTAAATGCGAATATAAATACTTTATTTGATTTTGACCGGAGCATGAATTAAATCCAAAGTGTTATTAAATTATCTTGCGAATCATTCTCAAATTAAGGACAGCGCCATCTTTACATCTTTTACCCGAAAGTTATTTTTTGTAGAATTGTGAATGCTGAATGATAATTTAATTAATAGATGGCTGTTGAATTGAGCAATAAATGTACAATAAAATTCGTTCAGGTATCAATAAAAAAATTATAAATATTTTCTCAGATTCTTTTTAAACAATTTTAAAATACAATCTTCATCCTATTTAACGCAGGTTTATATTTTAATTGTCCGTTTCAATAAAAAATTTATTTTTACAAAACCCAAACGTAATTTCTATAAAGTTTAGCTCTACCTAACCAAGCAATATTTACACATGAAACAAGCAACTTTGAAATTAACGGCATTAGTGATGCTGGTTGGGAGTGTATTTGTCGTTGACGCACAAAGCACCGCAAATTCTATTAATGTTGTCACAACTGCAGTACCTTTTTTGAGAATCTCGCCAGATGCCCGCTCGGGGGGTATGGGAGATGTGGGTGTGGCTACCATACCCGACGCAAATTCTTGTTTTTGGAACCAGGCCAAATATCCATTTACAGTAAGCAAATCGGCAATTTCAGTTACTTATACTCCCTGGTTAAAGGGATTAGACCTTAATGATGTTTATCTTGCCTCACTTGCAGGATATTATAAATTAGACGATGAAGGTCTTCAGGCGATTTCGGCTTCATTGCGTTATTTCAGTCTTGGTAATATACAATTCACTGATGGCTTGGGTAATCCTCTTCAACAATATCGCCCACGCGAATTTGCTTTTGATGCAGGTTATTCCCGTAAACTTTCGGATAAATTGGGTATTGGTATCGCACTGCGCTACATAAATTCCAATCTTGCCAGTGGGCAATCTGCTGGTGGCTCTACCTATAAAGCAGGGACCGCCGTAGCGGGGGATCTATCTTTGTTTCACGACGGGACGGCAGGAAGCAGTGATGGCTCAGGCTTAAACTGGGGCGTAGCACTTTCCAATCTTGGTTCTAAGATCTCTTATACCAATGACGCCTCGGAGAAGGATTTTATCCCTGCAAATCTTGGTTTGGGCGTTGCCTATGTAAAAGCATTTGATGAAAGTAATAAAGTAACATTTGGGCTAGATATCAATAAACTGTTGGTTCCGACTCCGCCTTTATTGGGTGACACTGCTGGCTTGATAGCATATCACAGCAAGGGCGTTGTAAGCAGTTGGTTCAGCTCCTTTGGAGATGCACCGGGTGGATTTAGCGAAGAATTGAAAGAATTTCAGATATCGGTTGGCGCTGAATATTCTTACATGGATCAATTCTTATTCAGGATCGGTTATTTTTATGAGAACCCAACAAAGGGGGATCGTCAATATTTTACTCTCGGAGCAGGTTTAAATTATAACATGTTTGGTTTGAATTTTTCATACCTGGTACCTTCAGGAAACGGAATTAATAGAAACCCCCTGTCAAACACGCTACGCTTTAGTATCATTTTCAATCTTGATAAATCGGCTGCGGCAGGAACAACCACTCAACAATAATTTAGATTTTTTAATTACGTATTAACGTCTCATTTAAGGGGGGCGTTTTTTTTGAGGTGAATTATAACGGCTAATGATGGCGCTTCAAAATGATCTCTGCTGATTAATATTATATTTGACTTGAATTTTGCATTTAATAAAGATTAAAAATCGGCAATAAATTATTTGAAGCATGTCATTTAGAATAGGTTTTGGAATCGATTTTCATCAACTTACTTTCGGACGTGATTTGTGGATTGGCGGAGTAAAGATTCCTCATGAAAAGGGGGCACTTGGCCACAGCGATGCTGATGCGTTGCTTCATGCGATTTGTGATGCCCTCCTTGGCGCTGCCTGCCTTGGAGATATTGGCGTTCATTTCCCCGACACTTCCGCCGACTTTAAAAATATCGATAGCAAAATACTTCTTCAAAGGACTTACATGCTAGTAGGTGAGGCAGGATATAACGTGGAAAATATCGATTCAACAGTATGCCTTGAACAACCCAAAATAAAGAAGTACGTTCCAGAAATGCAGCAAGTAATTGCTGCGATACTTTCATTGAATGAAAATGCAATTTCCATTAAAGCAACAACGTCGGAAAAGATGGGATTCGTGGGGAGGGAAGAAGGAATTGCTGCTTATGCAACGGCGTTGCTTGTCTCGATTAATAATTGACCCGGGTCACTCTTTTAAACTAATGCATCATTATCTTTGTCGCAATGCAAGAAGTGGTAATAAAGATTATTAATACATCAGGAAATGTTTTGCCTGAATATGCGACTGCCGGCTCTGCCGGCATGGATATAAGAGCTTATTTGCAACGTCCTGTTATTTTACAACCGTTGGAAAGAGCAATGATTCCCACTGGCATTTTCCTAGAAATACCTTTGGGATATGAGGCGCAAATGAGGCCCAGAAGTGGTCTTGCCTTTAAACAGGGAATAACCTGTTTAAATTCTCCGGGAACAATTGATAGTGACTACAGAGGTGAATTGAAAGTCATCCTTATAAATCTATCATCACAGGCGCAAACAATAAGTAATGGAGAGCGTATAGCCCAGATCGTTATCTCGAAGGTGGAGCGGGCCTTGCTACAACTAGTCGAACAACTGGCCATATCTGTTAGAGGCGAAGGAGGTTTTGGACATACGGGCAAGGTTTAAATTTAAAATGAAAAATTGAATGATGAGAGATATTATAACGATTGTTTGTTGCGCCGTCATGATTATTTGTATTAACAGTTGCAGGTCTACGAAAAAATTGCAGACTGCCATTAGCAGAAAGGACACGCAATTGGTGGTAACGCCACCTCCGGCCAGTATTGACACTTTAAAGGGCGCATCGGACGTTCTAAAGTCGCTGGATAAGAACAAAATAAACTTCACAACTTTCTCTGCAAAAATAAAAGTGCAATACGAGGACTATAAGGGAAAACAGCCAGACTTTAATGCCTTTGTTAGATTATATAAGGATAGTGTTTTATGGATTTCGATTAATGCAACTTTCTTAAGTATAGAAGCTTTTAGAATTCTCATAACAAAAGATACCATAATCATTCTGAATAAACTAAACAAACAAGTAGAATACCATTCATTTAATTACATTGAAGACATTGCCCATATTCCGTTGAATTTTTCCACGCTTGAGGATATTGTTATTGGCAATCCCGTTTACGTTGGTGATAGCATTGTATCCTTCAGGCAAACAGAAAACCATATTTTACTTGGTACCGTTGGTGAGTTTTTTAAGGACCTGTTAACTATCTCTTCAGATAATAATTTGCTTGAAAGAAGTAAACTCGATGATGTTGACGTAGGGCAGAATCGAACAGCAGATTTAAGCTATGGTGATTATGAAAAAAATAATGGATTTTACTTTGCAACGTATCGCGAAATAACCGTGGCTGAAAAAACAAAGGTGGATATTAACCTTAATTTCAAACAATATGATTTTAACAAGGAATTATCTTTCCCTTTCAATATTCCGAGAAATTACAAATCAAAATAAATGTTACTTTTAATTAAGTTCAAAAATTAAAGTCCATTGCTATCTGCATAAATAATTACACATTATTTTTATTTAAAAACTTCCCTGAATGCAAAAGATAATTGTAATAACATTAACCTTCTTTTTATTTCTTTTTAAAGCAATAGCTCAACAGCCTGACGATAAAGATGCATTGCAACAACAGCGGGAACAGCTTAAGAGAGAAATTGCGGAAACTGAAAAAGCACTTAATGAAACCAGGAAAACGGCCAAGGTAAATATTGGCCAGCTCTCTCTCATTAATAAAAAAATGGACCTCCAGGGTAATGTTATTGATAATATCAGCAGCGAAATAAAGAACCTGAATAACAACATCTACCTGGCTCAAAAAGAAGTCAACAAAATGGGCCGCATTTTAGATACACTGAAGCAAGAGTATTCTAATAGTATGGTCTATGCTTATAAGAGTCGCAGCAATTATGATTTTCTGAATTTTATATTTTCAGCTTCAAGTTTTAACGATGCCGTTAAGAGAGTTGCTTATTTAAGGTCGTACAGGAGTTATCGCGAAATGCAGGCTGAAAATATTTTGAGAACGCAGGATATGTTGGCTGACCGTATTAAAGTTTTATCGGGAACCAAAATAAAAAAGAATGTTGCATTGCAGGAACAAGACAAAGCAATGACCCAGTTGGAAAAACAACAGGAAGAAAAAAAAGTTATTGTAAATAAACTAAAAAGCCAGCAAAAAGAATTGCAGGCACAGGTGAATGCAAAAAGAAAACAGGATGCCAACCTGAAGAATATGATAACGGCTATGATTAGACGAGAAATGGTGATTGCAAAAAATGAGGCCGCAAAGAAAGAGAAAGCGCGATTGGCAGAATTGAAAAAAAATAATGCGGACGCAAAAAATAATACCGCTGATAACAATTCAAATGGCAGAACAACAAAGCCGGCAGAGAGGTTGAGACCTACGGGAAGTGTGTTAGTTAGTTCTGAGGCTGACAAAGCATTGGATGCCAACTTTAAAAACAACCGGGGATCATTGCCATGGCCCGTTTCAGGATTTATCATCGCTCATTATGGAACGACAACTTTACCTGGCAACATTATATATGACAATCCCGGAGTTTCAATTGGCGCTAAAGTTGGCGAAGCCGTGAAAGCCGTATTTGAAGGTGAGGTAACACTTGTAAGTTATATAGAAGACAAACAGGCAGTATTCATAAAGCATGGAAAATATTTTACTGTATATAGTAACCTCTCTTCTGCAAATGTTCAAAGGGGAGACCAGGTAAAAACGGGCCAGGTAATTGGGAAGGTCGGCGTTAATGACGAGGGACAAGGCGAAGTAGACTTCATCATCATGCAGGAAAGCACCAACGTAAACCCCGAGCAGTGGCTTCGTCGGCCTTAAAATAAAAATTGAACGGCTGTTATTAATTTACTCTGCCAGTTCTGCCAAAACTTTTTTATACAGGTTTTCGTAAACAGGAACAATTGTATTTATGTCAAATTTGTTAGCCTGTTCCAATGCATTTTTTTTCATTTCTTTAAATGCCGTATCATCTGAAAATAGTTGAATAATATTCTTACTCATGTTTTCTACATCTCCTACATTACTTAAGAAGCCGGTTACACCATCAATATTTATTTCCGGAAGCCCACCGGCGTTAGTAGATATCACCGGAACCCCCGCTGCCATCGCCTCCAAAGCAACAAGGCCAAAGCTTTCGTATTCACTAGGTAAAATAAACAGGTCAGTAATTGCAAGAATATCTTCCATTTGTTCCTGCCGCCCGAGGAATTTTACATCAGCATGGGCGTCCATTTGCCGGCAAAGTCCCTCTATATAAGTTCGCTCCGGTCCATCACCCACAAACAATAGCTTCGAAGGAATTACTTTATTAACTTCTTTAAATACATTTACTACATCGCCCACTCTCTTCACTTTTCTGAAGTTGGATGCATGCAATAAAATCCTTTCATTTTTCGGAGCAATAATCTGCCTGAATGCCTGGACGGGTGTTCTTTCAAAGCGTTTTATATCTACAAAATTATAAATCACTTCTATTTCTTTCTCCATACTGAAATTTTTGTACGTCTCGTCGCGAAGATTCTTAGAAACTGCCGTAATCGCATTGCTCTCATTCATCGAAAAAGTAACAACAGGAGAATAAGTGCTGTCTTTTCCTACTAGTGTAATATCAGTTCCATGTAACGTAGTTATCACCGGAATATTTATGCCTTCTTTTTTCAGAATTTGCTTTGCCATATAAGCCGCAGAAGCATGAGGAATGGCATAGTGAACGTGCAGCAGTTCCACTTCGTTATTAATAATAACATCTACCATCTTACTTGCCAGGGCTGTTTCATAAGGGGGGTAATCAAATAATGGATACGTCGGCACTCTCACTTCATGATAAAAAATGTTGGCGTGAAATGCATTTAATCTTACAGGTTGCTGATAAGTAATGAAATGTATATTGTGTCCTTTGTCAGCCAAAGCTTTCCCAAGTTCTGTTGCTAATACCCCACTTCCTCCATAGGTAGGATAACAAACGATTCCGATGTTCATAAAGAAATTATTTTGATCAGGTTCTGAATTTCAATTTTAGAAATGAAGAGAGTAAATTTTAATTTTTGCGCAAATTACAACTTCTTTTACGCTGCAATTTTACCGTTTATAGAAACAAGATTTTTCATGATTTGTTTACCTGCAAAAATATTTGACCGGGAAAATCTCTGATATTTGCTTTGATAACTGCGTTTTACCTATGCCGTTATTTTCATGGCATCCTGTTATCGTGCCATATCGCTTTCAGAATTTTCGTCCTCAAAATATGGTTCGTTTAACTGTACAAGTTTTTTAGCTTGTTTCTTCCTTACTCTCGTATTTAATAGTTCAACCAGGAATGAAAATGCCATGCCGAAATAAATATAATTTTTTAAATGAAGATCTTCGGCTTTGGCAGAATCCCAGCCTTCAACCACAAGACTTAACCCAATCATCACAAGAAACGAGAGCGCAAGCATCTTAAACGTGGGATGCTTATGTATAAAGCTTGCGATTTTCGGACTAAACAAAAACATTATTATAAGCGCTATAACAACGGCCGCAATCATGATCTCAACATGCCTTGCAGTGCCGCCGGCAGTGATTATGCTATCAAATGAAAACACCATGTCAACCAACATTATTTGAAAGGCCGCTTTTGTAAATGTTAGATATTGTTGTTTTGCCTTTAGTGTATTCATATCATCGCCTTCCAGTTTTTGATGAATTTCATGTACTGATTTATAAATAAGAAAAATACCGCCAGCTAGCATTACGAGGCTTGCAAGGTCAAATCCCTTTTCGAATACGGTAATAATAGATTTGCCTTTTTGAGATAACAGCCAACCAAGTCCCAGGAGCATTGTACTTCTTACAACCATTCCCTGTATAATCCAGAACAGTCGTGCCTTTTTATGTTTGTTGGCTGGAAGCCGGTTAATAATAATACTTACAAAAATTACATTGTCGATGCCTAATACAATCTCGAGTATAACAAGTATAAAAAAGCTTATGATGCTTTCGCTGGTAAATAAATAATTCATTTTGTAATGAAATTAAATTGGCATTTATATTAAAGACTTACAGATTTTTTTTGCAATACCAGGACCTTCATAAATAAAGCCCGTCCACACCTGCACCAGAGATGCACCGGCAATAAATTTTTCGTCTGCATCACCAGGCGTAAAAATGCCGCCGCTGCTTATTACCGGAATTTTTCCTTTTGTCCTTTTAATAATTAAGCGGGTAATATCAGTAGACGTTTGCTTAAGTGGTAAACCACTCAAGCCTCCTGTGCCTGCTTTATTAACCACCTGTATGGATGAATGTAAATTACTTCTCATTATAGTGGTGTTTGCTGCAACAAGGCCGTCCAGTTTAATTTCCATTGCTAAGTCAATAATATCTTCCAATTCGCTCGTTAAAAGATCGGGAGAAATTTTTAATAGTAATGGTCGTTGAATTTTTTTTGTCTTATTTAAATTTTGCAGGTGCAAAAGAATTTTTTTTAAAGAATCTTTCTGCTGTAAATCTCTCAAGCCCGGCGTATTTGGCGAACTAACGTTCACCACAAAATAATCGACGACACTATGAAGGATATTGAAACAAGTTTCGTAATCTTTCCATGCGTCTTCATTGGGCGTAATTTTGTTCTTGCCAATATTGCCACCGATAATTATTTTGTTTCTTTCGTTCAGATATTTGGCGCTGTTTATAAATTGATAAAGGCGTTCCGCAACAACAACCACGCCATCATTATTAAAACCCATTCGGTTAATGATGGCTTTATCTTTAGGAAGACGAAACAGCCTCGGTTTTGGGTTGCCTTCCTGTGGCAGCGGCGTTACGGTTCCAATTTCGATGAAACCGAAACCCAACAGTGAAAGTTCAGGTAAATAATTTGCATTCTTATCGAAGCCGGCAGCCAGACCAACCGGATTTGGGAATACAAGGCCGAGACAATTTCGTTCTAACGGGATAGCATTAACAGTAAATTTTTTACGCAGGAATTTTCTCACAAATGAAAATTTGCAGAAAAACTTTAGCAGGCTCATTGAAAAATAATGTACTTCTTCTGCATCGAACCAAAACAAAATGTTACGTACCAGTTTATACATAATGGCGGCGAAGATAAATACAATGTTCGATGTGAGATTTACTAAGTACGATGTTCAATTATTAATAATTTATTTATTCATGCCCGCTTTCTATTCCGTATCATAACGGTCGACACTTTCTATTCCGGGAAGTTTTTTTAGATTCTCAACCAGGTCCTCCAATTCATCTTTATCATGCACGTATACTTTTATGTTGCCTTCAAAAAGGCCTTCCTTGGCTTCAACGGTAAGCGCATTGATATTAATTTTCATTTCCCCGCTTATAAGATTCGTTATTTTGTTTATAACACCCACATCATCCATACCAATTATTTTAATGCCTGTTAAAAACGAAATCTCTTTGTTCTTAACCCATTTTGTTTTTACAACTCTGTGTCCATAATTGGATAGTAATCTTGCCGCATTGGGACAATTGGTGCGATGAATTTTAAGCCCTTCACCTTGCGTTACAAAACCAAAAACATCATCTCCCGGAATTGGCTTGCAACAGTTAGCAAGCGTATACATAATCTTATCACTGCTTTCTCCAAAGATGATAAGTTCGGCGTCTTTCTTATTATAATGCCTGTTTTCGGTTTCGAATTTTTCTTCCGGGGCAGCTTTGTGAACCTTTGGAGCAAAAATCTTGTCACCAATTACATTAAATTCCTTCAATTCCTTCAGATCAATTTTCTTTATTGAAATTTCATAAAACAAATCCAGGGAAGATTGGAGTTTATAAAAACTAGTAAGTTCCTCAACATTGGGTGGATTCAATGCAGCGCCCATGTGTTCGAGTTTTTTTTGCAGTATATATTTTCCTTCTTCACCTATTTTTCTTTTTTCTTCTTTAAGTGAATCTTTGATTTTGGTCTTTGCCTTGGGGGTAACAACGAATTTCAACCATTCACTGTTAGGTTTTTGTTTTGTTGAAGTAATAATTTCTATCTGGTCCCCGCTTCGAAGTTTGTGACTTATGGGAACCAGTTTATGATTGACCTTTGCACCTATGCATCTTTCTCCTATGGCCGTATGAACCGAAAAAGCAAAGTCCAGCGCAGAAGCGCCAATGGGTAACATTTTTACATCACCCTTGGGTGTATAAACATATATTTCTTCCGCTAAAAATGAAACTTTAAAATCCTGCAAAAAGTCGATGGAATTGGTATCCTGGCTGGCGAGCATATCTCTTATTTGCTGGAACCATTTATCGAAACGATTTTCTTCATCTGTGCCTTCCTTATACTTCCAATGAGCCGCCAAACCTTTTTCAGCGATGTCATTCATTCGTTTAGTTCTTATCTGCACTTCTACCCACTTACCTTGCGCGCCCATAACAGTTGTGTGCAACGCTTCATAGCCATTGCTTTTCGGGTTGCTAAGCCAGTCCCGTAATCGTTCAGGAGCGGGCACATACTCATCGGTAACAAGACTGTAAACTTTCCAGCAATCTTCTTTCTCTTTTTCAGGAGGAGAATTTAAAATAATCCTTATGGCGAAAAGATCATATACTTCATCAAATGAAACTCCTTTCTTTTTCATCTTATTCCAGATGGAATGGATACTTTTCGGCCTGCCATAAATTTCGAAGTTGAAATTGGCTTGTTGCAATTTGTCTTTTATGGGCTTTATAAATTCATTGATATAACGGGTTCGTTCTCTTTTAGTGTTATCCAATTTTTGTGCGATATAGCGATAACTGTCAGGCTCCATGTACTTCATGGACAAATCTTCCATTTCAGTTTTTATATTGTAAAGGCCCATCCGGTGTGCTAAAGGCGCATACACATAGACCGTTTCGGAAGCAATTTTTAATTGCTTCTCACGCTTCATGCTATCAAGCGTGCGCATGTTATGAAGCCTGTCTGCCAGTTTTATTAAGATAACTCTTGGATCATCCGTCAGCGTTAGTAAAATCTTTTTAAAATTCTCTGCCTGTTGAGACGTATTGGCATCAAGTACATTTGAAATTTTTGTAAGGCCATCAACGATTTTTGCAATCTCGCTTCCAAATTCTCTTTGCACATCTTCAAGCGTTACGTCGGTATCTTCAACGGTGTCGTGAATTAATGCGCAAATAGTACTGCGAACACCCAGCCCGATTTCTTCCACGCAAATCATGGCAACCGCCAAAGGGTGAAGAATGTAAGGCTCGCCGCTTTTGCGCCGCATTGTTTTATGCGCCTCCGCGGCTATTTCAAAAGCACGCCGTACCAGTTCCTTATCGCCGGGTTTTAATTTTGGTTTTAACGCTCTTAATAAAGCACGGTAATGTCGGAGGATTTCTTTCTTTTCCTCGTCTTCGCTGAGAGAATATTTGGGAATGTCAAGAGTAGTTTCCATACGATACGAATTTACAGAGAAATTGCGGAGCGATTTTAGAATTGAAGTTTTTGAATGAATATTTCGAAAGTTTTTAAGATTAAAATCTCATCGACATAATTATCAGGATTGGCTAGGGATAAAGTTTCACTATAGTTAAAAACCAAATCACTGTAAAAATCATAATTCTTATAAACCTTCATTTTTTTTAAGCTAAATCCATTACTTTTGCCGCCCCAAAAGCGCATGTGGTGAAATTGGTAGACACGTCAGACTTAGGATCTGATGCCGCAAGGTGTGGGGGTTCGAGTCCCTCCATGCGCACTTTCTCCAAAATAATTTCCTGGTTAGGAAATTATAGGATACCGTTACTGACGGTGAACAAAATCTAATTTAATGGCAAACGTAACAAAAGAACATATTGGCAATCTTCATGATAAGCTAACAGTTAAAGTCTCTAAAGAAGATTATTACCCTTCTTTTGAAAAAGCTATCAAGGATTATAGCA
Organism: Ginsengibacter sp.; assembly: GCF_057362405.1. Lineage (NCBI taxonomy): Bacteria > Pseudomonadati > Bacteroidota > Chitinophagia > Chitinophagales > Chitinophagaceae > Ginsengibacter > Ginsengibacter sp. Next base: position 7,195 of record NZ_JBMQQG010000060.1, on the reverse strand, counting down.
AAAAAGCAAATATTCCAGGTTTCAGAAAAGGAATGGTTCCGCCTGGTATGGTAAAAAAGATGTATGGTGCCTCCATATTTTATGATGAAGTTATCAAAGTAGTTGAAAAAGAAATTCAGGAATACCTTACCAAGGAAAAGCCAGAGATTTTTGCGCAGCCTTTACCTATGGAAAGTGATATGAGCAAACTGGACATGTCAAATCCTTTGGATTATGATTTTCCTTTCGAAATAGGTTTAAAGCCGGAAGTTTCCGTGGAAGGTTTATCGAGTATAAAACCTTCATTATATAAAGTGAAAGTAACTGAAGAAATGGTAGATGAAGAAATTGAAAAATTGGTTACCAAGCATGGAGATATGAAGGATGCAGAAACAGTTACCGGCCCTGAAAATGTTTTAAATGTTCTATTTGAGGAAAGTGATGCAGAAGGAAATCCTCTGCCGGAAGCTCTTTCAAAGGACAATTCCATCTTAGTAAAATATTTTGCAGAAGATTTTCGCCCTCAATTGTATGGCAAGAGTAAAGATGAGTTTGTTGTTTTACAATTGAAGATTGCTTTTCCTGAAAAAGAAAGAGAGTGGATTTTGTCTGATTTAGGACTTAGTAAAGACGATGCTACTTCAGAAGAGAAATATTTTAAAATGACCATCACCAAAATCGGATTGGTTGAAAAGAAGCAACTTGACGAAGAGTTTTTTAAACTGGTTTTTCCAGCCAAAGAAATAAAGACGGAGGAAGCGTTTCGCGAAGCGATGAAAAATGAATTGCAACAACAGTGGGATGCAGCCAGCAGAAGTCAATTGCATGATCAGTTGTATCACATGTTATTAGAGACACCTCTAACTCTTCCAGACGAGTTCTTAAAAAGATGGATCGCTATAGGTGGCGAAAAGAAAAAGTCAATAGAAGAAGTAGAAGCCGAATATCCTTCATTTACCAACCAGTTGAAATGGACTTTAATAAGTGATAAAATTATTAATGACAACAAGATAGACGTTTCTGAAGAAGAACTTAGGAATTACATGAAGGAGGAAATTATGCGTTACTTCGGGCAGATGAACATGGGTGACAATGCCGAATGGATTGATAGTTATATTGACAGGATGATGAAAGATGAAAAGCAGGTTGATAGCAGCTATAGAAAGATACTAACAGAAAAATTATTCAACTTTATCGAGACCCAGGTTACGCCCCTGGAGAAGCAATCTTCGCCTGAAGAGTTGCTGGCAATGCAACATCACCACCATCATTAATTAATGAAACGCCGATTGTTACGATGTCGAATTTGAAGCGATTATTGGTCATTGAGTAAGGACTAAAGGATTGCTTACATCTTTTTTATCTGTCCTTTTGTCTCTTTTTTTTGTTAGCATAATATTTGGGAACTTCACTGCTGTAAATTGCTTTTTTACTAAACTTAAGTTATGAATACTGGACAAGAATTTGAAAAATATGCTGTTAAGCATAAAGGCATCAGTAGCAATACGCTGCACGGATATATAAATCACAATATTACTAATCTTACTCCAAACATTATAGAAGAGCGACCGATGAATGTGGCTGTAATGGATGTTTACAGCAGGTTGATGATGGACAGGATCATATTTTTAGGTTATCCTGTAAATGATGAAGTCGCAAATATTATTACAGCTCAACTGCTGTTTTTGGAAAGCACAGATCGCACAAGGGATATTCAGCTCTATATTAATTCTCCAGGCGGAGCGGTTTATGCAGGCCTAGGTCTTTATGATACAATGCAATTTGTATCACCAGATATTGCTACCATTTGTACAGGAATGGCGGCAAGTATGGCAGCGGTTTTAATGGCAGCCGGCGCTACGGGCAAAAGAAGTGCTTTAAAACATGCACGAATTATGATGCATCAGCCGAGTGGTGGTGCACAGGGGCAGGCCTCTGACGTGGAGATAACGGTGAATGAAGTAAGAAAAGTAAAACACGAGCTTTATGAGATTCTTAGCAATCATACAGGGCAAACTATTGAAAAAGTAACCAAAGATAGTAACCGGGATTTTTGGATGACTGCCGACGAAGCTAAAAATTATGGGTTAATTGATGAAGTATTGTTGACCAATTCAAAAAAAGCAAAAAAATAGATATTCAATTAAAACACTATTCGAATGAATCTTTATAAAAATAATTTAATACGTTTTGACGAAGAAGACGAGCCTGAAAAATCAACGCCGGAAAATCCTATGGAGAAAATGATGGGCGGGATGATGTTTGACAAGAAATTTATTGAACAGCGGAAAATTTTTCTTTGGGGAGCAGTAGATGATAAAAGTGCAAAGGATATCACCAACAGGCTTTTATATCTTGATGCGATGGAGCCGGGAAAAGAAATTACCTTCTACATAAATAGCCCGGGTGGGATGGTTACCAGCGGAATGGTTATTTATGACACTATGAAAATGATTAAATCTCCTGTTAGTACAGTATGTATGGGAATGGCAGCAAGTATGGGAAGTATATTGTTGAGCGGCGGAGAAAAGGGAAAGAGGTATATTTTCCCTCATGGAGAAGTAATGATACACCAGCCCAGTGGTGGCGGGCAAGGCACCAGCGCCGATCTTGAAATTATTGCCGTGCAAATTCTGAAAGCAAAGCAGCTTGGCGCTAAAATTCTTGCTGAAAATTGTGGTCAGACTTATGACAAAGTGATGGAGGATTTTGATAGGGACTATTGGATGGATGCAGCTGAAAGCAAAAAATATGGCATAGTCGACGGCATATTAAACAAACTATAAAGCAACATTCTGCGTTATTTGATTGTCTTCTAACAAATTAGTTTTTGGTAAAGTGTTGTAAAATGCGATTAAAGGTGTATATTATACGAGAATAAAATGAAAAATTTAATAAACAGCTAGCCCAAATGGCCAAACAACAAACGTTACATTGTTCTTTTTGCGGAAGAAGTCGCGATGAAGTTAAAATTCTCATCGCGGGCCAGGAAGGTCATATTTGTGAGAATTGCGTCGAACATGCTCAGGAGATTATTACGCAGGAGATTTTTCCCATGCCGGAAAAAAATAGTCAATCATCTGCTTATAAACTTTCTGTAAAAAAGCCGGTAGAACTAAAAAAGTTTTTGGACGAATATGTAATCGGGCAGGACGATGCAAAAAAAGTATTGGCTGTTGCGGTTTATAATCACTACAAACGACTTAATCAAAAAGTTGACAGCGATGTTGAAATCGAAAAAAGCAACATAATAATGGTAGGCGAAACGGGCACTGGTAAAACGCTACTTGCCAAAACAATTGCCCGTGTTCTTAATGTACCATTTGCCATTGTAGATGCAACTGTTTTTACCGAAGCAGGTTATGTGGGCGAAGATGTTGAAAGTATTTTGAGCAGGCTGCTACAGGTGTGCAATTTTGATGTAAATGCGGCACAAAAAGGAATTGTTTATATAGATGAAATTGATAAAATCGCCCGGAAAAGTGATAACCCGAGTATTACACGCGACGTAAGTGGTGAAGGAGTGCAACAAGGTTTGCTTAAACTTCTTGAAGGAACAGAAGTATTGGTACCGCCACAAGGCGGACGTAAACATCCCGAACAAAAACTTATTAAATTAAACACAAGTAATATACTCTTTATTTGCGGGGGCGCCTTTGATGGTGTCGACAGGCTTATTGCAAGGAGAATTAATACCAATGCAATTGGATTCAACGTAAATAAAGATCTCCAGGATTTTCAGCGGAAGAATTTATTGCAGTTTGTGAATGCACAAGATTTGAAATCATTCGGCCTAATACCTGAACTATTGGGTAGGTTACCTGTTGTTACCTATCTTAATCCTCTTGATAAAATAACCTTAAGAAATATTTTAACCGAACCAAAAAATTCGCTTATAAAACAATATAAAAAATTGTTCGAGTTGGAAGGGATTGATCTTGTAATTGAAAACGAAGTGTATGATTTTATGGTTGATAAGGCTATGGAATATAAATTGGGAGCCCGTGGCCTTAGAAGCATTTGCGAAAGTATTTTAACTGATGCTATGTATGAATTACCATCACAAAAAGTAAAAACGTTTACACTAACTATGGACTATGCTCAGCATAAGTTTAAAATAAGTAAGCTGAGTATGTTGAAAGTTGCATAGGAATATATTTCTCAATTCAAGCTTTCAGAATTTCCTTTTCCGGGCTCCAGACCTTCACATTATTTTCCACTAATTTTGAACAAATCAGAAATTAAATCTTCATTTGTTTATTTTCATTTTATTTTTACGCGAAATGCATAGGAATTAAAATTTTCTCTGCCACATTTAAACAAACTTATCTCAGATGGTTGATGTAATTCTTGGCCTGCAATGGGGCGACGAAGGGAAAGGTAAAATTGTTGATTATTTTGCCCCCGGGTACGATGTAATTGCGAGGTTCCAGGGAGGTCCTAATGCTGGCCACACTCTCTACGTTGAGGGAAAGAAAATTGTACTTCACCAGATACCGTCTGGTATCTTTCACGAGAATAAAATCAATTTAATCGGCAATGGCGTTGTACTCGATGCGGTTACCTTAAAAAAGGAATGCGCTGCTGTTGAGGCAATGGGAATCGATTGCAAAAAGAATCTTTTTATAAGTGCAAGAACACACCTTATACTGCCCTCGCACCGGGCTTTAGATAAAGCCAGCGAACTTGCTAAAGGAAACGATAAGATTGGCTCAACACTTAAAGGCATCAGTCCTTCTTACATGGATAAAACAGGAAGGAACGGTTTGCGGGTGGGAGATCTTCTTGATAAGAATTTTATTTCCCAATATATAAAACTTCGGTTAAAACATCAGAAGCTCCTCGATAATTTTTCTTTTAATGAAGACATTTCAACATGGGAAGAAGAATTTTTTGAAGCGCTTGAATTTTTAAAACAATTGCAAATTGTAAATGGCGAATATTTTGTAAACGAAGCAATATCAAACGGGAAAAAAATCCTTGCAGAAGGTGCTCAGGGAAGTATGCTCGATATTGACTTTGGAACATTTCCTTATGTAACATCTTCCAATACAATTACTGCCGGCGTAGGAAGCGGGCTTGGCATTGCGCCTCAAAAAATTAAAGATGTTTTTGGTATAACAAAAGCCTATTGCACCAGGGTTGGGAGTGGCCCTTTCCCGACTGAACTAAACGATGAAAATGGTGAACTTTTGCGGAAAACGGGAATGGAATATGGCAGCACTACAGGCCGACCAAGAAGATGCGGTTGGATTGACCTGGTGGCTTTAAAATTCGCCTGCATGATAAACGGAGTTACACAATTGGTGATGACAAAAGCAGATGTTCTTGATGCGATGGAAACGCTGGAAGTTTGTAAGAGTTATAAAGTAAATGGTGAAGAAACCAATGAGATACCTTTTCAGATGATGAGATCGAAAGTAGAACCCGTCTATAAAAAATTCGCAGGATGGAAAACGGATATTACCTCAATAAAAAATTTTGATAACTTGCCTGCTGAAATGAATGTTTATATTAATTATATCAATGAAGTATTAGGAGTTCCTGTAAAATTTATTTCAAATGGTCCCGGAAGTGACCAAATTATTGTGGCAACATGATTGTTGCACGGCAAAAAATATTTAAATATTTTTGGCAAATTAAAAATCTAATTGAAATTTTACATAATTAATCCTTTAAGAAAATTATGAAAGCAAAATCTGATAAGGAAAAAACATTTCCTGAAAAAAAACCAGTAGAAAGCGCTAAATCTTCATCTAAAAAAAAGAATGATGATTTTGATGACGACGATGATGATGAGTTAGCGGATGAAGATATGCCCATCAAGAAATCTAAATCTGCTTCATCAAAAAAGAAGTCTAAAGCAGATGACGACGATGACGACGATGACGTAGAAGTTGAGGATGATTGGGAGAAGACTGATGACGTTGATGACTTTGACCCCGATTTTGAAGAGTTTGATATTCCTAAGTCGAAAATCAAAAAGCCCGCTGGCAAAAAAGGTAAGGGGGATGATGACTTTGATCTTGATGATGATTTTAAAGACCTTGACCTCTTTAACGATAGCAGCGACCTGGATGATGAAGAGGATGATTTTTAACAGCCATATTTGCAAACTTACGCTGTTGAATCACAATTTTGAAAAGACAATTCTCATCATATTCAATTCATAATTTATCGGCTATTAAATTTCAAATGCTATGCTTCATAAAAAAGTTTAGCATTTTTTGTTTTCTCGATAATCATGAATATGATTTTGATAAATCGTACGAATGTGTAGCAGGCGCCGGTGTGTTCAAATCAATAATTTCGAATGGTGCTAACAGCCTGAGAGACATTGATCAAGTTCGACAGACTACCGCCGATTGGGTTTTTGGCCACCTTGCTTATGACGTAAAAAACGAAATTGAGAATCTTCAATCTTGCAATCCTGATTATGTTTGTTTTCCTGACTTTTATTTTTTTGTTCCCGAAATAGTTTTCATTTTAACAGAAGATGAATTAAAGATTGGAGCCTTTAATTCTGCCACTGCTCAGAAAATTTATGATGAAATCATTTCATCAGAACTTATCGAAGATGTCAGGTATCCGTCTCCGTTACTAAAGGCCCGGTTTTCAAAAGAAGAATACATTGAGACAGTTGAGAAGTTACAGCGGCATATTTTAAGAGGCGATTGCTATGAAATAAACTTCTGCCAGGAATTTTATTCAAATCAATCAGTTATTGATCCGCTTTTGGTTTATAAGAAATTGAGCACTTTGTCTCCCAATCCTTTCTCTGCATTTTATAAATATGAAGAAAAATTCCTCATGTGCGCCAGCCCCGAGAGGTTTATTAAAAAGAGGGGGAATACAATTATTTCGCAACCGATAAAAGGAACGGCTAATCGAATTAAAAATAATGTGGAAGCTGATGAAAAGGGAAAGGATAATTTGATGAACAACGATAAAGAGCGATCCGAAAATATAATGATCGTGGATCTTGTGAGAAACGATCTTGCAAAAATTTGCTCCCAGGGTTCTGTGTCTGTTAAGGAATTTCTCAGAGTTTATTCATTCCCGCAGGTGCACCAAATGATATCTACTGTTGTAGGAACTCTTGGAGACAATATATCTCTTGCCGATATTTTTTACGCAACGTTTCCTATGGGTTCTATGACAGGCGCTCCCAAAAAAAAGGTGATGGAATTAATTGAGAAATATGAGAAAACCAGGA
>NZ_JBMQQG010000059.1:0-38653 GCF_057362405.1 Ginsengibacter sp. | reverse complement strand
CCTTTTCTGTCGGTAGGCAATTTATAATATTGGCGTGTAGGCACAATGTGTGTATGTGGCGTTCTGATGTTTTTTCTTTTTTTTCCTTTACCAATATATTTAACCGTATAATAAGTTTCTTTATGATGGCCGATAATTCTCGAAGCAGTTCGGAGCACTACTGCATCGGCATGAATACATACAAACAGGTCGCCATGATAGTCATTGGCGATCTGCGCTTTTTCCCTGGGGTTTTGATAAATATCAGTTGTACGTGTCGGAATGATATTAACGTCCGGTAATTCTTTCTTTAGTTCTGCAACCAACTTTAATGCGATAGCGAGCGTTACATTTTTTTCTTTGGAGTTTAATGAACCTTCATATTCACTGCGGGCGCCATCATCCGTTCCGCCATGGCCGGCATCCACAATTATTGTTTTAATTTTTCTTGTCGATTGAGCATCGGCAGCGGTGAAGAGAAATAATAAAAATGAAAATAAAAGAAAAGAAGAAAGACGGGATTTAGATACAAACATTTACTTATGTGGTTTTAATGGGATCAGTAATTTTAGTTTTATAATCTTCACAAATCCTTAATGGGATTAGTTCTATTTTTGTTTCCTACTGCTATGAACATGATAAACAAAGTTAGCGTAAAATACATATTGGCATTAATGGTTTCAGTCATTCTATGTATTCTAACGGTTCAAAGCAGGGATAAACATTCTTATTCTACTTTATTTCACACATTTTTAACTTCGCCATCAGATACAACATTACCATCCGCAAAAAAAAATACCCGTTCACTGGAAAAGCTAAAAACTCAAAACGATACTTTACCAAAAAAAATTGTTGAAACAACAGATACAATTCACATCAATAATATTGATTCACTTGCTACGGATACTTCCATTTTAAAAAAGAATGCCGATACCCTGAAATTTGCCACCTCAAAAAATGCCCCTGATACTGTTATTGAATATACTGCTGAAGATTCTATGGTAGTAAGCGTTCCTGAAAAAACGATAACATTGTATGGGACCAAAGCAACCACTCAATATAAAGACAATAATCTCACGGCGCCCATTATAGCATTAGACCAGGAAACAGGTAATATTATCGCTTCAATAAAAAGAGATAGTACCGGCAAAGTAGTTTCGCTGCCCACTTATAAGCAGGGCGATTTTCTGTCGGAAAGCGATTCCATAAAATTTAATATGAAAAGCGGGAAGGGCATCACTAAAAGCACCTATACCACGCAGGGAGAAATGTATGTGTATGGCCAAACGATTAAAAAGATAGACAATAATGTTTTTTATGCATTGCGTGGAAGATTCACAACCTGTAACCTTGATACGCCACACTTTGCCTTTGTGAGTAATAAAATAAAATTCATTAACAATAAGATGGCAATTACCGGGCCCGTCCATCCTGAATTTGAAGGAGTGCCCATTCCCATTTATTTTCCGTTTGGTATTTATCCGTTAAACCAGGCAAGGCATTCGGGTCTGTTACAGGCCACTTTCACAACTAACCAGCAAAGAGGCCTGGGACTTGAGAACCTGGGTTATTACAAAGTAATAAACGATTATTGGGATGTTATTTTTAGCGGCAGCGTTTATTCGTATGGGGGATGGATATTTAAGGTGAACCCGAGATATAAAAAAAATTACCACTATAGCGGAAACCTTGAATTTGATGTGCAAAACTTTAATACCAATTTTAAGGGCGACCCGGACTTTGTGCACAACCGAAGTTATCATATCGCGTGGAGCCACACCATGGATACCAAGGCAAGGCCTGGGGTAAATTTCTCTGCCAGCGTCAACGCAGGAAGCAGCAGCTATAATTCTAATGTTCCCGATAATCCTAATGTAAATTTCAATAACCAGTTGCAGTCTTCTATTTCTTATTCCAAAACATGGAAGGATAAACCTTTTAATTTAACCATAACCGCTAATCATAACCAGAATACCAATTTAAAGATTATCAACATTAACCTTCCCGATGTGGGATTTAATGTGGCCACTGTTTATCCCTTCCGAAAAAAAGAATCAGTCGGCACGCCTAAATGGTATGAAAATATTGGTATTGCATACAACGGAAGTGCGCAAAACCGTTTTTCGTTCTATGATACGCTTCCGCATATTTTTCAGCAAATTGCGGATACGCTTCAATTCGGGTTCCATCATTCGGTTCCCATCAGCTTGTCACTTCCTCAGATCGGCGCATTTCAGGTAGGCCCCTCCGTTAGCTATGATGAAACCTGGTACCAGACAAAAACACGATACAGTTGGAATGATACCAAAGGAAGGTTGGACACCTCGGTACAAAAAGGTTTTTACACCGCACGGGATATGGCTTTTGGCTTGAGTGTGTCGACCAGGATCTTTGGGTTAATAACTTCAAAAAGCAAAGATTCGAAAATAGTGGCGATAAGACATGAAATAACACCAACATTGGGTGTAAGCTATAAGCCCGATTTTAATAAAAACAGTTTTTATTATACGCAGTATGATACAGCCGGCGACAAACAAAAATTTTCTGTTTACCAAAGAAATAATATTTACGGCCCTTACTCTGGGGGAAGATTCGGCGGGCTTAATTTTGGTATCGATAATAATATTTCGATGAAGGTGCGTAACAAAAAAGACACTGGTGAAAATGCTATTAAGAAAATTTCTATACTTGACGGATTCAGCATTAGCGGAAGCTATAATTTCTTTGCCGATTCGCTTAGTTACCCCTTAAGCGATCTCCCCATTTCTTTGAGAAGTAATCTTTTTAATAAAATAAATATAACAGCAAGCGGTGTGTTAGATCCCTATGAACTGGATGGCCAGGGCCGCAGGCTGCATACTTTGGTGTGGAAGCATCGTCTCCTAACGCTTGGACGGCTTATTAGCGGGAATATTTCTCTATCAACTTCTCTTCAGGGTGGGAAGAAAGACAATAAATCCAAAACGGAACTTACTTCTAATACCAACGGTATTAACGACCTTGGGTACACGCAGGATCAGTACGACGCCGAGTCGGCATATATAAGAAATAACCCTGGCGAATTTGCGGATTTTAGTATCCCCTGGTCGGTGAATTTGTCGTACGCCTTAACCTATAGCAAAAATTATTATGTGCCGCAGGGATTTGTAAAAACACTTTCTCAAAATGTAAATTTTGGAGGCACTTTGGGAATTACAAAAAAATGGCAGGCGTCCCTTAATGGCTACTATAACATTACACAGGGGCAGCTTAACCAGGTTTCTATCTCTTTATCAAGAGACTTGCACTGCTGGCAAATGTCCATTGCGGTTTCTCAAAGTCCGCTATCCCGCTTCTTCAGTATTAATATCAGTCCTAAATCGTCATTGTTACATGATTTAAGAGTTAACCGTACCAGGACTTTCTATCCTTCATTATAACGCATCCTTATTTGCTCATGCTGACCAGGGAATAGGCAGATTTATTTTACATAACTTCTAATGTACTGTATCCATGTTTTAATGAAGAACGCGTTGCCTTTGTTACTCAATTTTGCGTCAGATAAATGCATAGAGATCTTGACATTGTCGCAGGAGGAAGTAATTACATAATCAATTCGCTCGCCGGCAGCAAGCATAATTGCTCTGCCGGTAAATCTTATACAACCTATTTCATAATCATTTATTTTTCCAAAGGGCGGTTTCGATGAAAGCTTATTTTCTATCTCTTTCAATGCTTTTAAAAATTCGGGCACCAATTTTTTTTCAACGGGAAAAAGGTCATTGAACTTATCAACCGGGGTAATGGTGTTGGAATATTTTACAGGGTCTGCCATATGTTGGTCGAGCAGCACATACTTTTGCGCCTTCGTTAAGGTAGCAAATGAAAATAAAAACAGTAGAAGCAGTGTTTGTTTCATAAAGTGGTTTAATGCGAATTATTTGTATTCCCCAAAAACAGCCCGAAGTGCATCGGAAATTTCACCTAAGGTGCAAAAATTTTCAACGGCAGCTATTACGACAGGCATCAAATTTTGATTATTTGTTGCACAATCTTTTATTTTTTTTATGCAGTCCGAAGCGGCAACATTGTCTCTTTCCTTTCTTAATTGCTGCAGCTTTTCTGTTTGTATCCTTCTAATATTATCGTTTATTCTGAAAGAGGGTGGGGCTGCGTCCTGTCCCCCTGTAAACGCATTTACACCCACAATTATTTTTTCGCCCGATTCTACTTTTCGCTGAAAAGTGTAAGCGCTCGACGCTATTTCATTTTGAATAAAGCCCTGCTCTATAGCAGCAACACCGCCACCCATTTTGTCAATCCTTTCTATCAATTCCCAGGCTGCATTTTCAACATCAGCCGTAAGCTTTTCTACAAAATAACTTCCTGCAAGCGGGTCTGCCGTATCCGTTACGCCGCTCTCGAAAGCAATAATTTGCTGGGTGCGCAGCGCTATGGAAGCAGCGTCCTCGGTGGGAAGGTTCAGCGCTTCATCATAACCGTTAGTATGAAGGCTTTGGGTTCCGCCAAGCACGGCGGCCAGCGTTTGCACGGTAACCCTGCTTATATTATTTAAAGGCTGTTGAGCTGTTAATGTACTCCCACCTGTTTGGGTATGAAATCGAAGCATCATAGCTTTTTCATCGGTTGCCCCGGCTTCTTTCATGATTTTTGCCCACATTCTCCGGGCCGCCCTAAACTTCGCTACTTCTTCAAAAAGATTATTATGCGAATTAAAGAAGAAGGAAAGCCTTTTACCAAAAACGTTTATGTCAAGACCCTTATTAATTGCAGCCTGAACGTATGCTTTACCGTTAGCAAGCGTAAAAGCAATTTCCTGAACTGCTGTGCTTCCTGCTTCGCGGATGTGATAGCCTGATATTGAAATCGTATTCCATTTGGGTAGTTCCTTACTGCACCATTCAAAAATATCGGTGATGATTCGCATGGATGGTTTTGGCGGATAGATGTAAGTGCCCCTTGCAGCATATTCTTTTAAAATATCGTTTTGAATGGTGCCCTGTATTTTTGAAAGATCAGCTTCTTGTTTTTTTGCTACCGCCACATAAAATGCCAGTAAAATAAACCCGGTTGCATTTATGGTCATTGAAGTTGAAATATCCTGTAAACGAATGCCCTTAAACAAGGCTTCCATATCATCGATAGAATCGATGGCAACCCCCACTTTTCCTACTTCACCTTCAGACAACGGATGGTCGCTGTCGTAACCAATTTGAGTAGGGAGATCAAAAGCAACGCTAAGGCCATTTACGCCCTGCGAAATTAGGTAATGATATCGCTTATTGCTTTCTTCAGCCGTGCTGAAGCCGGCATATTGCCGCATGGTCCACAATCTGCCGCGATACATGTCCGGCTGAATGCCGCGGGTAAACGGAAAATTGCCAGGAACCTCTTCAAAACTTTTGGGAGTGGGAGATTGATATAAGTCAGTGTACGTATACACCTTCTTTATTTCAATTCCGCTGTCGGTATATTTTTTGTCGGCTTCTTTCATTTTTCAAATTAATAACCATTCTCATGAAAAATGAAATTGAATGGCTTACATTATTTTTTTGGCCTCAAAGTTAAGGGCTTCCAAAACAATATTATGAAGAGAGGCCTTGGGATTGGTAATCAAAAAATCTATGATCTGTTTGTTGAGGTCCATTGCCGAAGCCTGGAATGGCATGGTAGACGCTAGCTGGTTTACTACGTAAATATTTTGTTCTTTCAGATTATTAACAGCCCGCCACAATTCGGGTGAAACATATACTTGCTGGCTCACATTATAATCATATTCCTGTTTTATGGCATCTATCAACGAATTTTGCATTTGCCGTGAAGAAAGCCCTGCATTGGGAACACGGGATAATAAATTTTGAAGTGAAATTCTTTCGGCAAGCAATGTTAACCTTTCATAAGCCTGCAACCTAAGTTTTAAAGTCTCAGGATTAGGACCCACTTTTTCCCGGATATCTTTTTTTAAAGCTGCGAAGTCTGTGATCATCCAGATGACCGCTAAAAATATTACACCAAGAAGAATAATAGCGATGGTTTCAAATGTTGACATTGTGATAATTTAAGTCAAAAATAGTAATTCTCTTAAGAAAGGATTGTAAATTTGCAATTGAGTAACAACTATAATTACGGAACAAGAAACGTTTGAAAAAGCAAGTTATTTTCATTGCAAATAAAAAATTATTATGGAAACGCTGAATAAAACCCCTGTAACGTTTACAAATGGTGCCGTTAACGAGATAAAACGCCTGATGGCGCAGGAAAATTTTGACAAGGGAAAATTTTTGCGTGTAGGCGTGAAGGGTGGTGGATGTTCCGGTATGTCTTATGTGCTTGATTTTGAGTCGAAAACAGAGAAAGATGAATATTTTGAAGTAGATGGCATTCCGTGTATAATTAACCCCGCCCATGGCATTTATCTGTTAGACATGGAGATAAATTTTGAAGGTGGCCTCAACTCAAGAGGGTTTACATTTAATAATCCGAATGCCAGTTCTACCTGCGGATGTGGCAGTTCATTCGGGGTTTAAGTTTCAACATTATACTGAGGGTATAGAGATTTCAATTTTGCATCCCTGTTGGGGTGCTGAGATGATATTTAGTTTGCCGGAATAAAACTCTATTCGGCTCTTCATATTTGATAAACCAATACCGCCGGTAGATTTCTGATTTGTATCGAATCCAACACCATCATCTGCGATGGTTAAAAGCAAGGTGTTATTTTCCATTTTAAGGTTGATAAAAGCTTCATTAGCTTTGGCATATTTAGTAATATTATTCAACTGTTCCTGTACTACTCTGTAGAGCATTAATTCTTTGGTCTTATCTATGCCGTCTTCAGTAAATGTTTCTTCAATATCTAAATAAACCTTTAGGCCATTAAGTAAATTAGCATCTTTTGCCAGTACCTGTAAAGATTCTTTGAGGCCGAGATTTCCCAATGATGGAGCTACGAGCGAGTGGGATAATTTTCTAATCTCCTTCATGGCGTCATCGACATATTCATAGCTTTTTTCCAGTAAGTTATCTTCCGATACATAATCGCCGGAGTTAAGCATGCCAAGATACATTTTAACGATGGCAAGGATCTGGTTTACATTGTCGTGGAGCTCTCTTCCTAATTCTTTCCTTTCTTTCTCCTGCGTTTGTATAATAATTTCATTGATAAGCTTTTGCTCTTTAAGTTTTTGTTCTGCCAATTCTTTTTCCAAACGTTTTCTTTCAGTTATGTCTTGTATGGTACCCATCATTTTATAAAGGGTGCCATCAGCATCAAATTCAAGATCACCAATTCCATATACAAAACGCACTTTTTTCGTTTCCTTATTTATTATCCTATATTCTTTATCAAACCGTTGGCTTTTGCCAATTACTTCTACAGCTAAATAATCGGCCATCATTGCCTGGTCTTCAGGATGAATAACCGATATCCAGCCTTCAATGGTATGCTCGTAATCTGATGTTAATCCAAAAAGATTATCCAGCACCCGGGAGCCTTTCCAGATACCGCTTTTAAAGTCAAGAACGTAGCTTCCTATTTTTGAAACTTTCTGTGTTTCATTCAGGAACCTTTCGCTCTCCATTAATTGCTGCTCTACTTTTTTGCGTTCATCAATATCCATTGACAGGATGGAGATTCCTCCTGCCACTGGTTGAATACTCATTTTAAACCATCGGCTCTTACCATCCGGGAATTTAAATTCAGTTTCCAAAACATCAGCACTCCGATTTTCCATACAGTTTTCAAGAACGCGAAACAAATCGGTTTTTTCAATACCGGGATATTTTTCCATCATTGTAAAACCGATCAGGTCATCCTGCGAATATCCATTATGTTCAATTGCCGAACTGTTCACAAATAAATACTTCCAGTCGCTGCCAATAATTTGAATGCCCTCCCGCATATTTTGAAAAAGAAACCGGTACTGTTGTTCCTTTTCAATTACTTCCCTTGTTTTTTCCTCCACCATCTTTTGCAGTTCCCGGTTCATCAGCATTATTTCTTCTTCCAGTTCTTTTCGCTGGGTGATGTCCGAGTGTAGCGCAAGGTATTGATACGGCTTGCCCGCTTCGTCAAGGAAGGGAACAATAATACTATCTACCCAATAATAGGTGCCATCTTTAGCTTTATTTTTTAATTCGCCCCTCCATATTCTTCCCTGTTCCAGCACCTGCCATATACTGCGCAGAAATTCCTTTGTATGAAAGCCGGATCTAATAACATTATGATCCTGCCCTAACAACTCTTCCCGGGAATATTTTGAAATATTGCAAAAGTTATCATTTACATGTTTGATGATTCCTTTTTCATTGGTGATGGATACGATAGATGATTCATTCAGTGCATATTTATAGTCCGACGTCTCTTTTAAACTTTTATTGAGTGCCAGTTCAGTCTTATTTCTCTGGCGCACATGATCGTATATCATCTTAAAAGCGATGACCATGAGTATACCTGCAATCAACTGGAATACCATAAACAATCTTGAAGAGTTTCGCACGATCAGGTCGTTTTTGGCTTTGTGATCGGTTAGAATTTGTTCTTCCCGCTGGGCAATAGCTGAAGTGTAAGCATGTATTTTTTCAAGTAACGCGGTTCCTGCACCTGCCCTGATCATTTTTTGTAGCGCATCAAAACCTTCTGTTCGTTTAATATTAACCAAATCATTTTGAGATGCAATAAACGCGGTAACAAACTTATTGAGTGTATCTGCCATTGATCGCTGATCGGCATTGTCCCCCGTCACCGCCCTCAGGCCCGAAATGATATTTTGTATGGTATCAGCGGAATTACGGGCAATCAAGAGGAACTTTTCATCACCGGTAATAATGTAACCTCTAGTGAGGCTTTGAATATTGTTGACCTCGTCGTTAAGTGTTTCTGTAAATAATATTACTTTATGACTGTGAGATAGCCATATGTCCTTGTCGGCAACAAGCTGGTTGTTCCTGTCTATCGCGAAAAAAACGGTACCACGTACCAGGATGATTAGGACAAAAAAAACAGCTATTTTTTTTACAAATGAGTAGTGAATATAACCAAGTGCGGGACTCGTGAAAACTCCAATACATAATACAATAAACAACAAGGCCGAAACCATAGTTATAGGCGCCCTTAGCGGAATAGCGGTTAAAAAACTTACACCAAAAAGATGATTAAAAATTACCAGCATGCAGCCGGGGATCATGGCGATCAGCAGCACCTGCAACATCAAATGATAATTTCTTTTGCCCAATAAGATGAAAATGACACCCAGCAGTGTAAAATTAAGAGATACAATCAGGCTCATCCTTCCCGTGGTTTGCTCGCTAATTCCTGCGTGCGTTAAATGCCAAAGGAACTTTTGAAAGTCAAAATTCCAGCCAAATATTATTGAGGCAAGAGATAGTGCCCCAATTGCCAATACTATTGAGCCGCAAACCAAGGCAGTGTATTTCCGAACTTTACTGCCTGGTTGACCATCCTGCTGAAGGTAAAGCGACAGCCCCGACATAATAAAGCAGAAAGCCGTATCCATTCTCATTATGCCATAGCCGGGTAACAGGCTTGTAAGAGAAGAAATATTAAAAAGCCACCCGGCCACAACAATACAGCCTATAATAATAGTTATAAAACTTGCAACCCTGTTCAAAGGAGATGAAGGTTTTGTAATGCTCATTTTTCCATAGATTTATCGGAATTCAAAAACCAAATTATTGAAATTCAAGATCACTTTTAAAATCAGGCAATTACACAGGTTCAATCGATAGCACCTACAGTAATTAAAATTTCCTTAAAAAGCAATGATCTATTCGAACGGCAATAAATATGATTTATTATATCACAGTAATTTCTCAAAACGTATCTAAGCGCTAAACAGCATAATTACTTCGTTTATTTCTTCAATTTGGCTAAAAAACGACTCCCGGGAATTGGCCGGCCGGAAAACAACATCGCAAAAGCCTTTACTATTATCCTGTCGCGGATAAACGACTGCTTGTAAGACGTATTTTTCTTTTCACCAAAAAGCTTTTTTGCTTTTGTTTGTATTGCGTGCAATAACCGGTAGTCATAAATAACAGGGTGCTGCCGGAGTCTTTCTCCATATTTTTCCGGAACGCCTTCCGCAATCGCAGTAGCGCAGAGTTTTCCTGAAATCACCGACGGCAATATTCCCTCACCGGTCATTGGTTGCGCAAGCCCCAGAGAGTCACCAATTAGAAATGCGTTACCAGACTGGCAATAGTTGAGGTGGTCTCTTTCAAAAATGATATAGCCATGCCCCTTCATTTTATCCAGCATCGGCCGGCAGGAAAGTGGTATCGTTCCTCGTTTACCATCACCTTCAAAGAATGCCCTGGCTTTCACCCACGCCGTTAATACTTCTCTGGATACTTTTGTACCGGTGCCCACATTTAACCAGTTGCCTTTTGGCACATTCCATGAATACCCTTTCATGTCATCGTGCAACAATATTTCCGGCTCTCCATCCTCACCGGCACGGGTAGCCGCAATCTCTTCCGCCTTGCCTTCAAATTCCCGTTCCTGGGTTCCACATTGCAGGTTTTCTTTTTCGGGAAAGACTGCCCTTGCCACAGGGCAATGGGTACCGCCGGCTCCTATAAGATACTTTGCCCGGTATGTTTTATCAATTACCCAGCATCCTTCACTGTCTTTTTCAATTTGCCGCACATTATATCCTTCAATAGTTTCAACGTTACTGCGTTTCAACAAAAAATCATCAAATTCATAACGACGCACAAAATACCCGTCGGATTTAACAATGTATTTTTTACCACGAAAGTTAATATGTACTCTGTTCCACTTCCACACACCACGCGGGTATTCACCGGGTGTTAAACCGAGAACATCCCATATAGGCGGAGAAAGCCAGCCGGCACAAAGCTTTACACGCGGGAAATTATTTCTGTCTAACAGTAACGTGTGTACGCCAGCTTTTACAAGGTTATAAGCGCAGGTACTGCCCGATGGGCCTCCGCCAACTATAATAGCATCGTATGTAGTCGTGGTAGTCAATCAGGCGCCAAAGTACGAATTATTTTGAGGAATGATGATGTGGAATGGCTGTAGAAAATTCATTTCTTTTCAAAAGCAAGCTGTAATCAGACTAACAGTGGAAGTATTGCATCAAGATTAATACTACTCTCTTCCAGCGGAGCCAGCGTTCTGTCGTGCAGGATGGTACCCAGTTTTCTAAGGTCAAACTTATCCTTGAATTTGGAAAAAGAATTCCTGATCATTCTGATCAATTCATGCTTGTCAATTACATCCGGCAGGTCAATAACATAAGAATCTTCTCCCACATAATCGAGAATTTTTTCTTGTCCGATAACAAAATAACACGTAAACCTGCAGGCAATTCCTTTTTTTGTTGGCGCTCTTTTTTTCATGACTTCCAAAGAAGTAAAACTAAGAATCTTATCTGTGGTCTCGTTGAAGCCGGCGGGGGGAAAATAATTCCATTCAGTAACAATAAGCTCCGTTTGTTCTATCATCGTTTAAAATTATAATAATTATCTCTTACGATGTTGAAGAAAAAGTATTAATTTTTTATAACCTTCCAGAACTGGATTCAGTTGCAAAAATAATTACCCACCAAGGCACAAAGGTCGCGATACAAAATACCTGGTGTTCTTTGTGTCTTCGTATGCAACATAATAAGGTTTAAGTCTTCGTAGTGTCTAAATGGGAAACCAAACTTGTCCGTGATACTCTAATGGTTATTCCGCAATAGATATTATCTTTAACAACCGGATTTTATTCGAATATTTACGAAACAAATTCTGCAATTTTATTATGAAAATAGCCACTTACAACATTAATGGTGTTAACGGCCATTTGCCGGTATTGCTTCGCTGGCTGAAAGAAACATCACCTGATGTTGCTTGCCTGCAGGAGTTAAAGGCGCCCCAGGAAAAATTTCCCGGACAGGCCATAGCAGATGCGGGTTATGAAGCTATCTGGCATGGCCAGAAGAGTTGGAATGGTGTTGCCATCCTTTCCCGCAGGGGCAAGCCGGAAGAGGTGCGTCGGGCGCTCCCCGGTGATTCCGAAGATCTTCACAGCAGGTATATAGAAGCTGTAGTGGATGGCATTACTATTGTGTGCATCTATCTCCCCAACGGCAACCCAGCACCGGGGCCAAAATTTGATTACAAATTGAAATGGTTTGAAAGGCTGACAGCCCATGCAGCAACCCTTTTTGCTTCCGGTGCGCCGGTTGTAATTACCGGGGACTATAATGTAATGCCGACCGAACTGGATGTTTACAAACCTGAGCGTTGGGTGGATGACGCCCTTTTCCGGCCGGAAACCCGTTCTGCATTTAAAACACTCGTATCACAGGGATGGGTAGACGCAATCCGGAAACTCTACCCGGAGGAAGTAATATATACTTTCTGGGATTATTTCCGCGATGCGTATAGTCGAAATGCAGGGTTGCGGATCGATCATTTTTTATTGAGCCCTCACGTCGATAAGCGTCTCGTTGCTGCCGGAGTCGATAGAGACGTTCGCGGCTGGCAGAAGTCAAGTGATCATGCGCCGGTCTGGATAGAACTTTCCGATTAACAGTCTATATAATAACCAGGACTTTGTTAACTAAAGTAATGAAACGATTTGCACCGACACGCTACTTTAAATAACTTTTGAAAGGCTCAACAAAAAGAGTCTGGAGTAATGGTGGATTTGTCTAAGCAATTCTTGTTTTCGATGTGATATATTTTAAATCTGGCTCGCGGCCCGATACTTTGTTATTGATGTTTTTGAATGTTGAGACAAATACTTCAATATTCATTTTATTCCCTCTCACATCACTGAACTCGTTGGCTAGCGATTGACTTTGAAGTGTGGCCATTCCCCTTATAATTTTAATCTTAATTTCGGCATTCCACGCAAAAAAGCCGTTTCTTGTATATGCTATAAACCCCGTTTCATTTACATTACCTAAAACCCAACCGAGTTGCTTTGAGGTTTCAATCGCGATGGACAAAAATTGCTCGGCCCCCAATCCGCCCAGCGATAAAAGTTCTGTCTGTTTTTGTTTAAATTCCACTTTCATTTTATTTCCTTTTTACAGTTAATTAGTCACTCTTTATAAAATAGTATTGGCATCAAAAAAGTCAGTATAAGATCTTACCATCATTATTTACGAGTGTATATAAATTGCTCGCTGACACTCTCCTTCCACATTAATATTTTCTTCTACTTAAAATATATTCCCTGTCACTTTCTAATTTAATACGGCGTGAACAGCGTTCCATTTGGTTCGCCAAAGAGATCTTAACTCCAAAACTTTGTCAGAATCTCCATGTTTAATTTTAAATAAAGAGATCAATAGATAAGAGCAATCAAAATGAAAATCGTTATTGCAACTTTCTATTATATTATATACCCACAAATAAGTTTCGTCCATGGTAACAGCACTTATTTTATTGTTTAGTTATAATACATTAATCTGGTATCTCTGGCACGCCAGGGCACATCCGGACCAATCTCACAATAATGTATGCCATAGCATATCTTATTGTGTACAAAAATGAAATAAAGGATTAATGCTATAATCTTACACGTGGAGGAAGGGTTCCAGCACATAGTGCAAAAATGTAAGCTTAAAGATTTTCAAAAGATTATAGGAGCGTAAGGGAGATTGATTCGTGGGTATAAATGTAGAGAACATTTTTTTAATTTGCAAGTTATGTTTGGATTTTTTGTATTCTGCACGGCTTTGCACAATAAAATTGTTACGGAGTCGCCCACAAAATTTTACAAATTAGCCCGTACCGGGCAGCATGTTCAGTTGAATTAAAATCCATTTTCAAATGCGTTTAAGCAATGCCGTTAAGAACACAGCTTTGGCTTAATATGAGTAAAATTGTTTTGAATTTAAAATACCTAGCCAGACCGATTCAAATAGATATTGGGGTGATTTTAGATTGCAGTTTGATGGCTTACAGCATGTAGCCGTTCGGGTGGTGAAACAAATAGTATTATGTTATAATACTTTCTTGTGTGGGTAGAATATTAGTCAGGCGAGTATGCTTTTGATTAAATAGACGATCGTCATTTTGATTCGGTCCTTGCTATTATCAACCAAAAATAAAAGAATATAGAAAATAGCGTAAGCGATTTGAAATGGAAAGGTAATGCATCGTATTAGACGATACAACACTATATCTTAAGTTTGCACTCAGGCAAATGTTACCACATGTTGAAATTACTGACATTGGCGGGTAATATTTTGCAGTTGGTAAAATCATTATTACTTTAACGCTTCTTAAGAAAGAAAATGAGCAAAATATATTTTGCAGTAATCTCTACGTTGTTGCTTGCTCCGGCATTTGCACAAAATGTTGCTCAAATAACAATCGACAACAGGGGTAATCAGGATATCATCACTTTTTTAGTTGATGAATCTGTTGTTGTTAACTTGACGAAGGACGGAAAAATTATTGATTGGGGAACAGAGTATACATCTCCAACTACGGGAACTTACCCACGAATGGAAAAATATATGGGAAGAGAGGAATACTACCCCGCTACTGATAATGATGCATACCAGGGTAAAATAAAATATATTGGGAGAACGCTTATTACTTACTACACATCCGCTGATAATGAATCGCTCAAAGGGAAAGTAAAATCCATCGGACCAAATCTTCTTGATTACTTTACTCAATACGATGATGCCGCTTTTAAAGGATATCTCCGGACTGCCGGCCCGGTTTCTTTTACCTATTACAGTTCTTATAACGACGAATATTATAAAGGAAAAATAAAATCTGTTGGCAATACATCCATTTCATACTATGGCTCATTTGACGACAAAGCTTATAGGGGAAAAGTGAAGAACATTGACCGGAATCCATTTACGTACTATTCTTCATACGACAGGCCTGAATTCAATGGTGCAATGAAATCAGGAACTCCATCAGTGACCAGCGGTGGTGTAAAATATTTTATTAAAAATTACTAACTAAGATTGGGAGTAATAAGTGATCGGGACTCCGAAACATAATGAATCAATTTTTCCCGGGATTTAAAATAAGATAAGTGACTTTATTTCATCATTCGGTATCCGATACATTTTCTATACAAATCGATACCATTTGAAGTAAGGGTTATTTTGTCTTCGGCATTAAATATTACACAGGTAATTTTAAGTTTGGTGAGAATTTTATTAACTGTCACCGCATCGGCAAAGGGATGCATGACGTTTTTTAATTCATCTATGTGAACACATCCTTTGTCGTGAATAAAATGAACAACCTGCCATACCGTACTATGTATTCCAAACATAGACTGAATGTGTTCTATACCTTTTATTAAAATATTATCTGCCTTTTTGATGTAGTATTTCAGGCGCAATCTTTTATGAGTCATGTTGGGTGATTTAACGGTTAACTATGCAGTTATTATTGATACAACGCAAAATCATGCCATTTTTTCACAAAAAAGTGATGAACACATTTATGTGGTGGAGTTACTTCATGGCTTTCAGCAATCGCCCCTAAATCAATTATATTTGGCGGACAAAAATTCGACGGCAAAACAATCATTGCCGACTGACGACTTTGCTTGCAACATCATTGTTCAAAACAACAAATCTATGTGGTGCACTTCTTTACAAAAAAACGTTTGGTTAATTTTCGCGTTCACGCAATTCTACTTGCTTGCACACTCGCAGGTTGCCAGCGACAGCAACAGAATTTCAACGTATTCTATTTCTAGTTATGGCGCCGTTCCTGATGGCAAGACTTCAAATACAATTTATATTCAAAAAGCAATTGATGATTGCCATAAACACGGTGGCGGTACCATAGTAATTCCTGCCGGCAACTTTGTAACAGGTACCGTTCGGTTATACAGCAATATGAATCTATATTTTGAACCCGGCGCAATATTGACCGGCAGTGTGGATAATAAAGAATATTTGTATCAAAAGGATTTTGGATTTAGTGGCCCGGGTGCAGGAATTAAGACCGGGATATTGGTGGCTCACAATGAACAGAATATTTCAATTTCGGGATTTGGTATTATTAAAGGAAATGGTACATCATTTATGTACATGGACAGCCTTCAATACGGGATGGATTTTGCACAAAAATATACAAGGGAAAAAGAAGATTATATGAATCCGAAATTTGGCCGGGAAGATGGGCCGGTTCTATGGAAAGGGACTTATGAGGAACGGCCCGGAGTGATGGTTATTTTTTCGGATTGTAAGAATATAACAGTTAAGGATATACGAATAGAAGAATCACCAAACTGGACGATAGCCTTTTTGAATACGCAGGATATAAAGGTAAATGGCGTCAGTATATTTAATAACATGAGCATTCCTAACAGCGATGGTATTGACATGTACGATTCAAAGAATATCGTTATTTCCAATTGTAATATACAGGCGGGTGATGATGCAATTGCAGTTGTAAGTTCCAGTAATATCACTGTGTCCAATTGCGTGTTACACTCACGGTCCAGCGGTATACGCATCGGGTACAACGTATTCAATAATAACAATTCAGGCAATCTTCTATTCGATAATATCAATATCTATGATTCGAATAGGGGGATAGGTATTTTTCAAAGGCAGAAAGGCGATATGGAAAATATGGTCTTTTCAAATATAATAATCAGCACACGCCTGCATAGTGGCCAGTGGTGGGGACATGGAGAGCCAATACATATTTCTTCCGTGCCGGGGTTGGGAAGTAAAGAAACAGGCACCATCAGTCACGTTCAGTTTTCAAATATCATCGCTTCATCAGAGTCCGGGATACTTATCTATGCGTCAACTGCAGGACTTATAAAGGATATCTCTTTCAATAATATCACCTTGTCAATAAAGCAAAGCCCTCTTGCCGCAGGCTATGGAGGTAATTTTGACCTGAGGCCAACTAATGATGTAGCGATGGGAATTTTCAAACATTCCACGCCGGCATTGTATGCTAATAACGCGGTCGACCTAACAATAAGAAATATGAATGTATTTTGGGCAAATGGGTTACCGGATTATTTCACGCACGCAGTTGAATGCGAAAATTTTGAGAACCTAACGGTTGATGGATTACACGAATACCTTACTGGTAAAAACAATAAACAATCATCCACAATCTATCTTTATAAAGGAAAGGCTTCTGATGTGAAAGGAGTTACTTCGTCAGACAAAACCAAAAAATTGGTTTTAAAAATTGCAAGTCATTGAAATTGCCTTCATGTTTTTCCTCCCTCGTAATAAAAAAATCTATTCTCATTAGTTATAAATTTTTATGGAATAAATAATTATCTGCATCTTATCGAAATATAAAAAGTTTATTACCTGGAACGGCTACGTTATTTTATATTATCGCTAATTGCCCCTGTTACAGTTGCGCTGGCATTAGCAGCACATTGCTATTACAAAGGATTTCATTCGCCTTTGCCAAGCGTTGTCCACTCTAATGAAAAATTGAGTGACAACGAGGCATTAAAAATTAACAATAAAGCATTTGATATAAAAAAATTTGTGTTCAAAAAAAGGCTCAACAGCAAGAATGTTTTCCTTGTTGATATGAGCCTTCCATCGGGACAAAATCGTTTTTTCGTTTATGATTTGCAGGATGATTCTATTATTAGATGTGGATTAGTTGCTCATGGTTCAGCAAATAAACAGTTCAGTTTTACTCCAACGTTTTCAAATAAAAAGGAGAGCGGTTGTACGGCACTTGGAAGATATCGTATTGGCAAAAGTTATACTGGAAGATTTGGACTGGCATATAAATTATATGGGCTCGATAGTACTAACAGTAATGCCTTCAACAGGAATATAGTTTTGCATTCATATAATTGCGTGCCGGACGGGGAAACTTACCCTTATCCAATTTGTAATAGCCGAGGGTGTCCCATGGTATCACCTTTATTTCTAAAAAGTTTGCAAGCCGTTATCGAAAAAAGCGACGAACCTGTTTTACTATGGATTTTTAATTAGAAGGATCTTCTCGCCGGAGTCACCTACGAAAATGCATATTTGTGATTAGCCTTCACTCCCGCGACTTTAGTTTATCAATAACATATTTTGTTGCAGCTTTTTGTTCGGTTTTCGTGCCTATAGGTTACTAAACTACTACTTATGCGAATTGCTTTTATTTTTTCATTGCTGCTCTTAAACTTTGCAGCCACTTCACAGGTAAAAAAAATTCAGGCAGAAACCGCCATTCAAAATGTGACTGTATTTTCTTCCGGCGCACGAATAGAAAGAGTTGCTGCTGTCACGATTCTTGCGGGTCGAACTGAAATCAGTTTTGCGGGATTGAGTAATCAACTTGATCAACAAAGTGTTCAACTGAAAGCAGATGCAAATATCACCTTGCTATCAGTGCAATCGACAAAAGATTTTTTAAGCGAACGTAAAATTGAACAGGAAGAAAGAAATTTTATTGACCGCAACAATTCATTAAAAGATAAACTTAACCTTGATTTAAAATTGCTGGATGTTTATAAAAATGAAGAGGCAATGCTTATCAAGAACCAGGATATAGGCGGAACATCAGGAGTAAAAACAACAGAATTAAAAGATGCCTTAGACCTGCAACGGCAAAGACTTACAGAAGTTTATCAAAAGCAACTTGAAATTCAGAAGCGTATTCTCGACGAACAACAGGATGCAGAAAAATTTAAGTTGCAACTGTTAGAAATAAGTAAGAAAAAAGACAGTATCAATTATATCGTAACGGCTCTTGTTGATTGTAAAGAAACAAAAAATGTTAAGTTTCAATTACTGTATAATATTAAAGATGCCGGATGGTACCCAACCTATGATGTGAGAATTAAGGATGTAACAGAACCTCTAAAAGTTTTAATGAATGCTAATGTTTTCCAGCGTAGTGGTGAAACATGGAAAGATATTTCTTTGATTTTAAGTACCGGCAATCCGAATGATAATGCAACGCCTTCTCCTTTGCAACCATGGATGCTTGGTTTTTTTGACCCAAGTATATCTTATACTAACCAGGGGTTGATACAGAGTGCCGCAACTGGCCGTGTTACAGATGACAAAGGTGAACCAATTGTTGGCGCAACTATCACGGTAAAGGGCACCCGAAATGCTGTGGCCACAGATGCCAACGGGTTTTTCAAGATTCAGAATTTCGCGGCGAACGGCTCTGTAGTTGTAAGTTCAATAGGTTATATTTCAAAAGAAGCAGCAATAAAGCCTGGCTATTTTACAATATCACTATCGCCTGCTTCTCAGAATTTGTCGGAAGTTGTAGTTACTGGTTACGGGTCAAAAAGAGACGATTTGGTTGGACGAGTTGCAGGACTAGAAATCGATAACAGCCGCAATAAAGCGAAAAAAGAAAGCATTCAAACTGTAACTGTTGCCACGCAATATCAACCAACCACTTTGGTATATAGAATTGATGATAAATACACATTGGAAACGGATGGTAAAACAACTACCATCGGGATGAAACAATTTGAAGTTCCAGCATTGTATAACTATACCACTACTCCAAAAATTGACCCTGTCGCTTTTCTTACAGCAAATATTGTGAACTGGCAGGATTATGATTTGCAATCCGGCGAAGCGAGCTTATATTTTGAAGGAACTTATTTGGGCAAAACATATATTGATTTGAGCGCCGTTGCAGATACGCTTTCTTTGTCGCTTGGAAAAGATAACAGTATTAAAGTAACACGGAAACTTGCAAAAGAATTCAGCGCTAAACGTTTTATCGGTGGTAACAGAACTGATACAAGACAATATGAAATAAATATTCGGAATACAAAACAGATACCCGTAAATATTACTATTTATGACCAGTTTCCGGTTTCCACAAATAAAGAAATAAGTGTGGATGATCAAAGAGCGCCTGAAGCACAGATAGATAAAGACACAGGTATTGCAACATGGGCAATGACCCTGCAGCCTGGCCAGGAAAAAAAATTGAGTATCAGTTATTCGGTTAAGTACCCAAAAGACAGGAAGGTCGTATTGGATTGAAAAAGAATATTAGCTAGCAGTAAAGTTTAGCAAGGAATTTGCTTGTATAAGGCGTTCGCACTTTTCGGCGGCTTTAATTAAAAAGAATTATTGATATGAAAATTATTGTTACAACACTATCTGCATTGTTTTTATTTGCTGTTGCTTCGGCGCAGTTGAAAACAACACCCAAATGCCCGGCCATTGAGATTAATATACTTGATGGGATTGTAAACGGTAACATTCTTCCCACCTCAACAGTAGGGTTCATTAAAAATACGCTTCCATGTTTTACGAGTTTTGAAGAAGAAAGTGCAACCGCAAAATGCGGTGGCGGCGTTTTCTATAAAGATAAAGATGTCTATTTCTATACTGCCCGCGATTATATTGAAATTGGGCCTAATTTTAAGGGTAAACTCAGTGTTCCCTTAATGGGACTTTCGAGAAATAGCCTGTTTAAAATATTAGGTTCGCCGCAAATTAAAGATGTAAGTTGGGATGCGTTTCAAACTTCTTATGGCATTTTAATCCTGTATTATAATAAAGAATCGAAAGTAGATAGGATACAATTTAGCACGCAGTCGGCAAGTTCAATTAAACTTTGTGAATGATATTAATAGGGCTCCAGGTGTCTGGTCACCTCCTTAGCCAGACACCTTCTAAAGGCTTTTTAAATTCAAAAATAAATTCAGGTTTTCAAGGATAGGTGTCAGGACACTCCAGTGTCCCGATGCCACTATTGGTATTTATTTCACGACCCCAATACAAGGTAAAAATTTTTTTATGTTGCAGGGGAGAGAGGAACCTAACGGTTTAAGTTACACGAAAAAAAATTAGTTCATTGCAGCGTCAAATTCTTTTTCTTCAGACAGCGTATAATCTTTAATAATATTATACAGCGTATCTCTTTCAACCGGAATTCGTTTGGCCTGTTTTATAAGAGTAACCAATTGTTGTGTAGTCATTGAAGGCGTTTGTTCTTCGCTTCCCGCCATGGAATAAATTTTGGTTGAATCGTCAATCGTTCCATCTATATCATTTACCCCAAATGACAAGGAAAGTTGCGCATTCTGCCTGCCAAGCATAGGCCAGTAAGCTTTTAAATGCGGGAAGTTATCCATGTAAATCCTCGCAACGGCATACATCCTCATGTCTTCTGTTACAGATGATTCGGGAACATGGCTCATGTCGTTATTTTTGTTGCGGAACTTAAGCGGGATAAACGTATTGAAGCCCCCGGTTTTGTCCTGCAAATTTCTTAACCTGCTCATGTGATCAATACGATGCGTATTATTTTCGATATGCCCATATAACATGGTTGCATTGGTGTGCATTCCTAAATTGTGAGCTACCTCATGAATTTTTAGCCAGCCTTCCGCATCAACTTTGTCGGCACTTATTTGTTGCCGTATTGTTTCATCAAAAATTTCGGCACCGCCACCTGGTAATGATTGTAGGCCTGCGTCTTTTAATTGCTGCATGCCTTCTTCAATGCTAAGTTTTGCTTTTCTAAACATGTAATCCAATTCAACTGCGGTAAATCCTTTTATATGCAGATCGGGCCTGTGCTGTTTTATTTGGGAAATCAAATCACAAAAAAAAGTGAGATCCATTTTGGGGTGAACGCCGCCAACAATATGCACTTCAGTCACTGGCTTACCGTCGTAACTTTTTACGATGTCCAACATTTGTTCCATACTTAATTGCCATCCTTCATCGCGGTGAGCGTATAGCCTGGAATAAGAACAGAACTTGCAGGAAAAAACACAAACATTAGTAGGCTCTATATGGAAATTCCTGTTGAAATAGGTAACGTCTCCGTGTTTCTTCTCCCTGATATAATTTGCAAAAGTTGCCACCAGGCCAAGGCTCGCTTTTTGAAAAAGCAACAACCCTTCTTCATCATTTATTCTTTCACCCCGGCTAATTTTCTTTGCGATGGTTTTAAAATGTTTTCCTTCTTCAAACGAGTCTATAACTTCTAATAACTCTTCTTCTCTGTTTGCTGTTATCATGCTGCAAATTTACTGTAGGTTCATATCTAAAACAAAAAGAGGTTACTTTAACAGATAACCTTTTTTAGCATTTTTGAATTGATAATTACTGCTTGACGATTCGCTGAATAACCGTTTTATCAGTGTATTTCATTTTTACAATGTAGACTCCTGAGGCCTGGTTACTAAAATCTACGGGCATTTCGGTATATCCTGTTCCGTTATAATTTTTGCTCCAAACCAATTGACCAACCGAGTTATAAATATTTACAGTTTGCAAGGTAGTTGGCACTCTGTAATTGCGAATAATAAATGAATTTCTAAAAGGACTTGGGTATAAAAGATATCCTTGCTCTTTTAATCGCTGTGGAAGAATTTTGGGATAGATATTTATATTATCAATGTATAGATTGTTTTGCGCATTACCTTTTGCAACGAAATATACCTGGAAATTCTGCGTGGTGATAAATGGGTTTAAATAAATGGTTATATTTTTCCACTGATTAGCATTCGGAACAAAAGATGTGGTTGCCGGCAAGTTCGGATCGCCAATAGTTTGAAGATCTGCTCCCCATTTTTTCCATATCGATTTGAAAGTTTGCCCGCAATCCTGCGAAAGCTGCAACTCAAGAGTGTCAAGTGGCATGTTAGTACTTCCGGGATAAGTTGCGCCCTGCGAGTACGCATAATCGAAAGAAACAAAAAACGAATCAACCGCTGCATCAAACTTTATAACAGGAGAATAGAATTTATCTATTGTGTTAGTTGTTGGTGCATTAAAATTATTTATAACCATGGACGCCAGGCCGGTTTTGGCGGCCGAAGTTGTTCTCGCCCATGTTGTACCTCCGTCCGAGTTGTCCAGGCTCCAGTTAGCCGAAGGAAAAGTTGTTGTTTCAAATCCCTCTACAACAGGCGCATCCAAAATCGGAGATATCTTTACAATTTTCCTAATAGTGTCATTTCCCGTGTATTGGTCGGGAACACTATTTGGATTGACGCTAAAAATTGTGAGTACATGTTCACCGGGTGAAGATGTAATTGAGTTTAATGTAATAACCTGCGAGTTGCATTTTGCAACCGAGCCCGTAAAATTGAATGTGCTCATTGTGCCATTATCAACCTGGTAATTTATTGTGAGTGATTTTAACGTATCAATTCCAAAATTGGCTATTGTAATTTGCGGCGTAAAATCTGGTGTACATAAAGTACCCAACGGTTTGGTCATAGAAATTATTCCTGCATTTTCCTGCTTAGTATCTAATTTGCTAATTGAAAAATTATCTACATAAATATTATTACCAAAATCGTTAATTGATTCTATCCCGATTAACATAGACGATGCATCAATATTACAAGTTGAAATACCAACACTTTCATTGCGCCATTGCGCCGCAGTAGGAACAAACGATGAAGTGACAAAATTGCCCGCGTTTGTGCTCAATGTGCTACCGCCTTTATTGTATGTAGTCGGTTTCCAGGTAACACCGCAATCAGTTGAGTAAATAATTTTTAATGAATCATTTGAAGATGCATCGTATTGTGAGTAAGCAACATCAAAATTAATTCTTATCGAATCCGTATTAGTGATATCAATTTTAGGCGATTGCAAAATGTCTACAGCGTTATTAGTTTGATAATTATAGGAGTTTAATGTCATGGATGCCACACCTGATTTGCTGGCTTTCGTGCTTCTTTCCCAAGACACGTTTGCATCAGGATTAAATAAGGACCAGCCACCCGGAGGGGGGAACGTGGTATTTTCAAACCCTTCAGTATTAGGCAAGATGAGTGCCGGCACAACAGAAAACGACACAGTACCAGTATCGTTTGAAACTCTTTCATCGGCAATCCCATTTGGATCAAAAGTATAGGCCTGTAAAATATGATTCCCGGGGGATGGAGTTAATGGTAACGGAATATCAATTTCCTGCGAATTGTACAAGCTGATATGTAATCCTGTTAATGACGTAACCCCAATGTTTACGCCATCTAATATCAAACCTATCTTTACATTTTTTACGGAATCAAGGCCTAAATTTCTGATCGTCACTTTTGGATTTATAGGTAGTGCGCAATAGCCAAAACTACCATTTGGTTCATCGATATTGGATAAGCCGACGTCATTATGCAAGGTTAGAAATGAAACCTCC
Organism: Ginsengibacter sp.; assembly: GCF_057362405.1. Classification (NCBI taxonomy): domain Bacteria; kingdom Pseudomonadati; phylum Bacteroidota; class Chitinophagia; order Chitinophagales; family Chitinophagaceae; genus Ginsengibacter; species Ginsengibacter sp. The sequence goes on along the minus strand of NZ_JBMQQG010000059.1, from coordinate 14,566 downwards.
GCCCACCAAACTCCATATCTCGAGTCATTGTCTGCGGCAGATAACCTTTGATCGGCATACTGTTGGATCGTCCATAGATCTCCTGTTACCGGATCAACACATGAATGACTGTAATCGCCCCATCTTGCTCTTCCGCTGCCATAATCTTTCCAGTAGGTACTTATTCCACCTTTAAATATGTACTCATCATCGGTAGTATTTAACGGAGTAGTAAAAGTTCGTGTACTGTAAGCAGCATTTACCCTTGTTGTTGGGGACGAAATGGTGTATCCAATGATTACGTTTTCGGCAGGATTAACAGCAATGGTTGGATAATAACGTGACACCAGTCCGGCGGGATCGTCAATTCTGCCACTCTGCAAAACAGCCCCTGTAGTAGACAACTGCCACCATTGCACTGCCGTATGAGTAAAACTAGTTGCCGGTAAACCAATATGATGCGCACACCATATTTTACCATTAACCAATTGTGCAGAGCTAATCCTGGCGTCATTTACTGCAAGCTTTCTTGATTCCTCCTCCTGCGGCGCCAGGTTTCCCAAAGCTGCGTCCGACCAGGGAGTGCCGGCTGATGGGTAGACCGCTGTCGATGTATTCCAGGTTAGATTCGGAAGCGTTCCTGTAATGGTTGATAACCTTATTGCTGAAGCGCTGCCATTCCACTCCTGCACTATATAAAAAGTTGTAGCGGGAGAAGTAAGGTTCATAGCTGTAACGGGGCAGGGGACATCCCCGTCTGCCGTTGTCTTTTCGATTGTTTGTGCGTTTGAACCAAATACAATGGATTTACCTGCAGACAGGCTGTCTTTATTAAAACAAAATAAAATTGGCCCGGTAAAGTTTGTACCGTTGGGAAATTTTCTTCCCGTTACTACAAGCAATTTGTTATCGAAGCCCAGGTAAGGATGATCCAACAGTAGCGACCCATCTCTCGATGTCGGGGTAAAACTGTACCTGTTCCAATTACCCTGAGGATCCGATGTTTGAGAAACTGCTATAAAAACCTTGTTAGGTGTGGTAGTTGATATCCCACTGATCCAATATTTATTTAGGTAAGGATCAAATTGAATATACGGATCTGACATTCCCGAATTATTAAAGAAGGAAGAGAACGTAACCTTACTTAAGACAGCACCTCCATTTTTTGAATGAACTATTAAAAATTCATTGGTTGCAGTAACCACTTCATTAATGCCCACAGCTCCCTGGCAATCTGGCGGAATAAAATTAATTGGATCGATGTGTCCAAGAAAGCCCTGAACTGGTGGTGGCGAACTTGATTCAATGGTATTGGGAGAAGGGACTGAAGTAACCGCCTGCCTCATTATTTTTGCCTTTGGCGGAATTGGCATGTTTCCTTTCAGATATCGCCAACCGCCATCTAATTCATGCGCTACCTGGTTTTGAAATGCTTGTGGAGTTGGGCTATTAGCCAGTTGCCTCAAATTAAATTGTTCTGCCTTTATTATTGGTTGGGAGTAAACATTCAACACTGTTATTGAACAAAACAGGAATAAAAAAACACCCTGAATTGAGTGCGAAGGAATTTTTTTCAATACAGCAATTTTATATTTTGAAATATATGTTTTTGGAAACAAATATTAAGGGTTTGGACATGCTAAAATACCATTTTCTTTCCATTCAAAAGTTAACTAATTGCAATTTTAGTAATTCTCTTATCTTTCAATATTATTCGGGATTTCTTCGGCTTTTGGTAAAAAAAATGACACCCGCATTTGTGATATTAAACTGAATAAATTACTTATTGGTTGCCTTGAAAATAATATTATTTAATATGAGAGTAAAAATTACATACCGCGGGAATTTATCTTGAATAATGGTTATAAATTAAAAAGTATGTTTAGCATTAAGAATCGTCTTATAGTAATGAACTTTTTACAATTTTTTGTATGGGGATCCTGGTTAATTACTATTGGCGCATATTGGTTTCAAACCTTGCCAAAGTTGTATCCTGCTGTCGACGAAACTACGCATGCAAGTGTTTGGACAGGTTCTGCGTTTGGTGCGCTATTTTCAACTATGGGCATTGCTTCGCTTTTTATGCCAGCGATAATGGGCATCATTGCAGATAAGTGGATTAATGCAGAAAAGTTATATGGCATCTCTCATATTCTCGGTGCAATCACTTTATTTTCTTTGCCTATGGTAAAAGATCCCGCAACAATGTTTTGGGTGTTGCTCATGAACATGATATTTTATATGCCTACGATTTCTTTATCGATAGCTGTTGCCTATAATGCATTAAAAAAAGAGGGCAAAGATGTTGTAATCAATTATCCACCGATAAGGGTTTGGGGTACCATAGGTTTTATTGTTGCCTTATGGGTAATTAGTTTATTACATCTTGAAACCTCAGCAGGACAGTTCTATGTTGCTTCGGCCGCTGCGGTAATACTTGGCTTGTATGCCTTTTCATTGCCCAAATGCCCGCCGCAACACGATCGCATCAAAGGAGAATCACTTGTGGATGCACTGGGCTTAAACTCCTTCGCTTTGTTCAGGAACAGGAAGATGGCCGTTTTTTTCATTTTTGCCATGTTATTGGGAGCTGCGCTTCAATTGACAAATGCGTATGGAGATACCTTCTTGCATGACTTCGCAAATATTGGTAAATATAAAAACCTCACTGCCGTAAAATATCCGGCTATCATTATGTCTATTTCTCAAATTTCTGAGACGTTATTTATTCTTGCCATTCCATTTTTCCTAAGAAGATTCGGAATAAAACAGGTAATGTTTATAAGTATGATGGCATGGGTTTTCCGGTTTGGTTTGTTCGCTTATGGCAATCCGGGTACCGGTCTTTGGATGATCATTCTTTCCTGTATCGTATATGGAATGGCATTCGACTTTTTTAATATCTCGGGGTCGTTATTTGTTGAAACGCAAGCCGACCCGGCAATAAGGGCAAGTGCGCAAGGGCTATTCATGATGATGACTAATGGTGTTGGTGCCGTACTCGGCAGCTCTATCAGCGGTGTTGTTATACAGAAATATTTTACCTATGCAGACGACAGCAAGAACTGGAATGGTATATGGATATCTTTTGCATTATATGCTTTAATTGTTGCAATCTTGTTTTTGATACTTTTTAAACATAAGCATGATCCTAAAGCTATTCAAAACGTACACCCGGAACCGTTATTAGTAACTGAAAAATAATATCAACCTGGCCGAAGCATAGTGTACTCATGATGCCTTTTCTCTAACTTGCATAAAAAAGTGTATGAAAAGAAGGAAAATATTTACCTACATAATCATTATTCTCCTCGCAGGCTTTGGTATCTTTTTCTATGTTCATTTCTATTGGGAATTTGGCAGCGGTACCAAAGCGGGAACACTTAATACCTTCATGAAAAAGGGATACCTCTTTAAAACATACGAGGGAAAAGTAATTCAAAGTGGGTTTAAAGCCAATGTGCAAAGCAATGAATTTAATTTTAGCGTTACGAAAGAAAGCGTTGCCCAAACTCTTTTAAATAATGCAGGCCGTGAAGTTGAAGTACACTACATAGAATACTTTGGGGCGCTGCCCTGGCGTGGATTGGAAAGGTACATCGTAGACAGCGTTTACGAAGTGAGGGGTGGCGACGGCCATACCGGTATCAACCCGAAATGATGTTTTTCCAAACAAACTTGTCGATTTATTTGCCTGTCGTCGTGGGGTAATCAAATTAAAATATTTCAAAAAATTTGTTTATTCAGAGATTTCTGTTTTACTTTGTTAACCATTTGGTTAAACTATATGGATAAAAATAAAGTTGAAAAGTCGGCGGAAGAAAAAATACTTGCTGCAGCCAAGAAGGTGTTTACATCCAAGGGGATGGCCGGTGCACGCATGCAGGATATCGCTGATGAAGCGGGGATCAACAAAGCGTTACTGCATTACTACTTCAGGAGTAAAGAAAAATTATTCGAAGTCATCTTTTTTGAAGCTGCCCAAAAATTATTTCCAAGGATCAATTTAATTTTTGAATCGGATATGCCGTTGTTCGGTAAAATTGAAAAATTTGTTGATCAGTATATCACGATGATCTCTGAAAACCCCTATCTGCCTCTATTTGTATTGAATGAAGTAAGCAAAGAGCCCGAAGTGTTTATCAAAAAAATATGGGGTAAACAAAATGTTCCTCACCCCGAAATATTCCTGGCACAAATTGAAAAGGAAGTAAAAGCAGGAAACATCAGAAAGATCAGTCCGCTCCATTTGCTCATTAACCTCATTTCTCTGACTATTTTTCCATTTGTTGCAAAACCTATGATTCAATTTACACTGGGACTTGATGAAATGCAATTTAAAAATGTGATGGAGCAACGTAAACGAGAAGTAGCAAAATTTATTATAGATTCCATTAAAAAGTGATTTTATATGCTAATATTAACTAGTTGGTTAAGGACGTTTGGTAAGATGGTCACACCAATCGTCTTAATGCTGTTTGCCAGCCTTAACTTGTATGCCCAGTCGAGGGATATCATTACGATCAAAGAAGCATATCAACTTGCGAGAAAAAACTATCCATTGATTAAACAGCGGGATTTAATCGCAAAAACTAAAGAGTACACAGTTTCAAATGCTGCGAAAGGATACCTGCCGGTTTTTTCTGTGAATGGCCAGGCAACTTATCAATCAACCGTTACTAGTTTCCCGTTTCAAATACCCGGTTTCAAAGTGCCCACATATAGTAAAGATCAATATAAAATTTATGGAGAGGCAGACCAGGTGATTTATGATGGCGGTGTAATTAGAAATCAAAAAGAATCTGCCGAAGCAAATGAAGTGGTTCAGCAGCAGAGTCTCGAAATTGGTTTATACGCATTATATGATCGGGTTAACCAGCTATATTTTGGTGCTTTGTTAATGGATGAACAAATGAAACAAAATGAGTTACTGAAGCAGGATATTCAAAACGGAATTGATAAGGCGAAAGCTCTTGTGGCAAATGGAACAGCCTATCGTAGCAGCGTAGACGAATTATCCGCACAGCTATTGCAGGCGGAACAGGCAAGAGTAGAAATTGAAGCTGCAAGAAGAGCTTATGTTGATATGCTGGGGTTGTTTATCAATACGAACCTCAGCGATAGAACAATGCTCCAACAGCCCGTTGCGCCAATGCTAACGGACAGCATTACACGCCCTGAGAAATCTTTTTACGACTACCAGAAAAAATTATATGACTTGCAGGGTAATCTTTTACATGCACAATTGCGACCCAGATTGAGCTTGTTTGCACAAGGCGGTTATGGACGGCCGGGCCTCAATGTGTTGAGTAACAATTTTCAAGGCTATTTTATAGGAGGTTTAAGGCTCAATTGGAATTTTGGGAGTTTGTACACTATAAAAAACCAGGAGCATTTACTGGATGTTAATAAACAAACGCTTGATGTAAATAAAGAAACATTTCTGTTCAATACAAAAATGGCCCAAAAGCAGCAGAATGGGGATGTAACAAAATATAGAGAGCTGCTGAAAAATGACGATGCAATTATCGCATTGAGGCAGTCTGTAAAAAATGCTGCCGCCGCACAATTGGAGAACGGCGTGTTGAGTACACATGATTACATTAACGAAGTAAATGCGGAAGACCAGGCACGGCAAAACAAGATCCTTCATGAGATGCAGTTGCTGCAGGCGGAATTTAACTATCAAAATACTATGGGTGATTTGACAGCGAATAATTCAATAAATCAATAAAATAAATTAAATGAAAATTCGGACATTCTTATACGTTAGTATGATTGGTTCCTTTGTTGCAGTGGGGTGCAACGATAATCATAAAGCAGATGCATCTGGAACTTTCGAGGTGGATGAAGTGGTGGTGTCGTCTGAAGTTACCGGGCAGATAAAGGCGCTCAATATCAGTGAAGGTTCTGTTCTGCAGAAGGATAGTATTGTAGGGTATATAGATTCTATTCCCCTGCAATTACAAAAAGCCCAGGTGGTTGCCACCATCAACGCATTGCAGCAGAAGACAATGGATGTTGGGCCATCTGTAAAATTGTTGAAGGATCAAATAGCCGTTCAAAAAGTTCAGTTAACAGATGCCCTGTATGAAAAAGCACGCATAGAACGCCTCATAAAAGCGGACGCGGCGACAACGAAACAATTGGATGATCAGAATACGCTCATAAATGTGTTGCAAAAACAAATTGCAGTAAATGAACAACAAATAAAAGTGCAGAAATCAACCACAGGCACGCAAAACAGTTCTGTGTTAAGCGAATCGAAACCTTTGCAAAAGTCAGTTGCCCAAATTGAAGATCAGCTAAGACGAACCAACATTACCAATCCGATCAACGGAACCGTACTTACGAAGTATGCAATGGCCGGCGAATTTACTACGCCGGGAAAAGCGTTGTACAAAATCGGCGACCTGTCCGTGATGACGCTAAGGGCTTACGTAACGGGAACGCAACTGGCACAAATAAGGCTGGGGCAGCAAGTAAAAGTTTTGGTTGACAGCAGCGCCGAAAAATATAGGGAATACCCCGGGGAAATAACCTGGATATCTGATAAGGCAGAATTCACTCCCAAAACAATTCAGACTAAAGACGAAAGGGCTAACCTGGTATATGCAATAAAGATCCATGTAAAAAACGACGGGCTGCTGAAGATAGGCATGTATGGTGAAGTAAATTTTAAATGAAAAATATGGCAGCAGTAGTTGTTGATAATATCGTTAAGAATTACAGTATCAAAAAGACTGTAGTGAAGGCATTACAGGGAATTTCCTTTTCAGTAGATCGGGGGGAAATCTTCGGTATTATTGGCCCTGACGGCGCTGGCAAAACCTCTTTGTTCAGAATTCTTACAACGCTTCTGCTTGCAGACAGCGGTACTGCATCTGTTGATGGATTTGACGTGTTAAAAGATTACAAGCAAATTAGAAACAGGGTTGGATATATGCCGGGAAAATTTTCGTTGTACCAGGATTTATCTGTGCAGGAAAACCTGCAATTCTTTGCGACGATTTTTGGAACAACTATCCAGGAAAATTATAATCTCATAAAGGATATTTACCAACAGATAGAGCCTTTTAAGGATAGGAAGGCCGGTCAGCTTTCCGGTGGAATGAAGCAAAAACTGGCGTTGAGTTGTGCGCTTATTCATAAACCATCCGTGTTATTCCTTGATGAACCAACAACAGGGGTAGACGCAGTTTCAAGAAAGGAATTTTGGGAAATGTTGCACCGCCTAAAAGAGCAGGGGATTACCATACTTGTTTCAACTGCCTATATGGATGAGGCAAGTCTATGTGACCGCGTGGCTTTAATTCAAAAAGGCAACATACTTTCTGTTAACACACCTGAAGGAGTTACTGAAGAATTTAAGAAACCATTGTGGGCCATAAAGGCCAATGAAATGTTTCACCTGATGAACGCGATTAAAGACGATCCGTCAGTGGAAAGTTGTTATCCCTTCGGACAGTTTCATCATGTAGTTTTTAAAAAAGCCGGAAATAACAGGGAAATACTTGAAGAGATTGCGCAAAGGGGAAATTATACTGGTGTCGGGATTGATGGTATTAAACCCAATATTGAAGATTGTTTTATGGCATTAATGAAAGAATAAGTACTACGTCACTAATTAAATCTAATAAAACGAATTGCGCGAATTCCTTTCATTATAAATGAATCGGAGTAATTCGGAAAAATTAGTGAAATAAAAAAATATGGAAAAAGAAAAGGTCATAACCGCGAATGAACTGACTAAAAAGTTTGGAGATTTTACCGCTGTTGATAAGATTACATTCGAGGTAGAGAAGGGCGAAATATTTGGATTTCTTGGTGCTAACGGTGCCGGCAAAACGACGGCCATGCGCATGTTGTGCGGCTTGTCATTACCTACTTCCGGGTTGGCTACTGTGGCTGGTTTTGACGTGTATAAGCAAAACGAACTTATCAAAAAAAGTATTGGATATATGAGCCAGAAATTCTCACTTTATGAGGATTTGACAGTGAGAGAGAATATTCGTTTTTATGCCGGCATATATGGATTATCCGACACGCAGATTAAAGAGAAAACTGCTCTCTTGGCAAAGCAGCTTAGCTTAGAAGGAGAAGAAAAGACCCTTGTAAAATCTTTGCCACTCGGATGGAAACAAAAGCTTGCGTTTTCAATTGCTATCGTTCATGATCCTGCAATTGTCTTTTTGGATGAGCCAACGGGTGGTGTTGATCCCATTACAAGAAGAGAATTCTGGGGCCTCATATATGAAGCATCCGAAAGAGGAATCACAATTTTTGTAACGACGCATTATATGGATGAAGCTGAATATTGTAACAGGGTTTCCATCATGGTTGATGGAAGAATTGATGCGCTGGATTCTCCAACCAACTTGATGAAGAATTTTTCTGCTCGTTCAATGGACGAAGTGTTTTTGCATCTGGCGAGGAAAGCAGTTCGAAGCGAATAATATCAATTATTAACGCAGTTAAATGGTATATCATAGATAAAGGCACTAAGGATAATTTTTAAAAATGGATTCACAATCATTAAATACAGGCAAGACAAAAAAATCGCTTTTTGGAGGCGGAGCAAAGCAATTTTTCATTTTTGTAAAAAAGGAATGGCTCCATATCTGGCGTGACAGGCGAACGCTTTTCATATTGATATGGATGCCGATTGTTCAGATTATTTTATATGGCTTTGCACTCACCAATGAAGTTAAGAATTCGAGGATTGCTATTTTTGACCAGTCAAATGATGAAGCAACTGCAAAAATCATTCACGAAATTGATGCCAGCCGTTATTTTGAAATTGTCAAATACTTACATTCTTACAACGATATTGGAGCGACGTTTCGCCAGGGAAAGATAAGGCTGGCTGTCGTTTTCCCTCCTAACTTCCGCAACGATTTGTTGCATACTAATTCGGCACAGATACAATTGATTGCTGATGCATCTGACCCTAATACTGCTAACACACTTACTAATTATGCAACAGCGATTATTAATGACTACCAACAGGCTTTAAATCAAAATAAGGATTTGCCTTATACTATAAAAACCCGTTTGCGGATGCTGTACAATCCGGAGCTGAAGTCGGCTTATAATTTTGTTCCCGGGGTAATGGCGCTGGTGTTGATGTTGGTTTGTGCAATGATGACTTCTATTGCTATAGTAAGAGAAAAAGAACTGGGCACCATGGAAGTCATTCTTGTTTCTCCATTAAAGCCTTTCCGGATAATTATTGCCAAAACCATTCCCTACCTGGCAGTTTCAATGTTGAATATTGCATGCATCATGTTACTAAGCGTTTTCGTGCTAAATGTGCCCATCAACGGAAGCCTGTTCTTGCTGATTGTGGAAAGTACATTGTTTACGATCACTGCACTTTCTATAGGCATCCTTATTTCCAACGGCGCTAAAACCCAACAATCTGCAATGTTCACATCATTGTTGAGTTTGTTTTTGCCAACCCTTTTATTCAGTGGGTTTTTATTTCCTATCGAGAACATGCCGCTCCCGTTGCAGATTATATCAAATATTGTTCCTTCAAAATGGTACTATATAATAGTGGATTCAATAATGATAAAGGGTTTAGGCTTTGCAGCCATCTGGAAGGAGACATTGATTTTGGTAGCGATGACAGTTGTGTTGTTGGGATTAAGTATTAGAAATTTTAAAATCAGGCTGGCATGAGAGTGTTGAAATTTTTACTGCAGAAAGAGTTCCGCCAAATATTGCGTGACCCCACTATTTTCCGGATTCTATTTTTAGCGCCAATGATTCAACTGTTGATATTACCGCTGGCTGCAGATTATCAAATAAAGAATATCAATTTAGGAGTAGTCGATCACGACCATACTCAATATTCACAAAAACTGATCAATAAGATTATTGCCTCGGGTTATTTTAAACTAAAAGATTACAGCGCCACATTTCCACAGGCTTTACATTCAATTGAGTCTGATAAGGCAGACGTTATATTGGAAATACCTTCCCAGTTTGAACGCAAACTGGTAAAAGAGAATGAAGCAGATCTATTTATCGCTGCAAATGCTATTAATGGGATAAAAGCAGGTTTGGGTAGTGCTTACATTCAACAAATCATCCAGGATTATAACCGGGACATCCGGACGCAGTGGATTCAGTTTCCCCGCTTTGATCCACAGCCAACCATTAACGTTACTTACTCCGATTGGTACAATCCCAATATGAACTACCAATATTTTATGGTACCGGGAATTTTGGTGATGCTGCTTACTATAATAGGTTCCAGCTTTGCCGCCCTCAATATTGTTAAGGAAAAGGAATTGGGTACTATCGAGCAGATTAACGTAAGCCCTATAAAAAAGGTGTATTTTATTTTGGGCAAATTAATTCCGTTCTGGTTACTTGCTCTTGTTGTATTAACTATCGGCCTCACCATTGCAAGGCTTGCATATGGCATAGTGCCGGTTGGGCATTACATTACAATTTACATTTTTGCTGCTGTCTATTTATTGGCAGTTCTTGGTTTGGGTTTACTCTTGTCAACTTATGCCCAAACGCAGCAACAGTCGTTCCTGGTGGCGTTTTTCATAACGATCATATTCAATTTAATGAGTGGTTTATTTACACCGATTGAGAGCATGCCGGAATGGGCACAGGTTATTACTAAATTCAATCCCGTATCATATTTTATAGAAGTGATGCGTATGGTTATCCTAAAAGGAAGTGGCCTTGCCGATATAAGAAGCCAAATGCTGGCAATCGTTGGATTCGCTGTTTTTTTTAACGGCTGGGCAATTCTCAACTACAGGAAGAGGAGCTAGCAGTAAGTGATTTGCGTGATTCAATTGTATGACGCCAAAGTAAAATCACAAAAAAACCCGGATCATTAAAACCCGGGTTTAACAGTATATAATGTGTTTTTATTTTAAAGCTTCTATCTTCTTTACAAAATTCGATTTAGGTTGAGCGCCAACTAATTTATCAACCACTTTGCCGCCCTTTACAAAAATGATCGCAGGAATACTGGTGATTCCATAATTAATGCTCAATTGCGGGTTTTGGTCAACATTTACTTTTCCAATGTTTACCGAACCATTATATTCTTTTGAAAGTTCTTCTACAACAGGTCCTATTGCACGACAAGGTCCACACCATTCTGCCCAGAAGTCAATCATAGTAAGTTTTTCCGAATCAAGAACTTTCTCTTTAAAGTTCGCATCTGTATATTCTGTAGCCATAATTAAATTTTTATTTTAGTTTAATTTTTATACTGTTAAATGGCAAAATTAAGTCCAATATCTATAAGATGTTCTTTTGGCATATCCACATTATGTTAATTCTACAATAACGTCAAATTCAGGCTTTTGTTGCAGAAATCTGGCCATTTCGTCATTCATTTCAAAGCCATTTTCGAGGGTGTACATACCAAATTTTAGCTTCGAATTTGCATCATTTATACAAAATTTTAACGTCGATTTGCCAGGATAATGGTGGACATTTTGAGTTATAAAATTGATAAATTCCGGAGAAATATCTTTGGGATTGGCTTCAATCTGCAATTTCCTGGTATAATTTTTCATTAGAGATTCAAGTAGGGTAATCTGGTTAACCCTGAAATCAAATTTTTCGTACCGCTCCCGGAATGCGCCGGTTAAGTAGATAATCATTCCTGCCTCAAAGTAATTGCTGAATTTAACGTAGTCATCTCCAAAAAGCATCAGTTCCATTTTTCCGGAATAATCTTCCACGTGCAGCACGCCGTATTTGTTCCCGTTTTTTGAAACCCGGTGCTGAGCTTCACTAACGAGACCGGCTAATCGAAAGAGTCGACCGTAATTTGGTTGAAGATTAACGGCTTCCTTAAACTCGTTGAATTCACTTATTGGCGTAAACCCATAATGCTTTAGCTGAAAAGAAAAGTTATCAAGTGGATGGCCACTCATAAACATGCCGGTCACTTCTTTTTCGAAATCCAATAATTTGATTAACGGCCAGGGTTCACATTCTGCCATTGGCGGTGGCTTCACTTCCTCCATCTGCAAATCACCAAAGAGTGTATTGGTACTGCTTGAAAGTTGTGATTGGTATTGGTTACCAAAACGGATAATTTTTTCTAAACCATTTATTGTGTCTCCGGGAGCAACAAAAAAGTATTGTGCCCTGTGAATATCCTTAAAACAATCGAATGCTCCGGCATAAGCAAGGCTTTCTAAAGATTTCTTATTTACTGTTCTTTGATTTACCCGTTTTATAAGGTTATAAATAGATGAAAACGGTCCGTGCTTTTCCCTTTCTTCAATAATGTTCTCGAGAGCCGCTTCACCAACGCCTTTCATACCACTGAAACCAAACCTTATTTCTCCTTTTTTGTTAACTGCGAATCCTTTTTGAGATTCATTAATATCCGGGCCAAGAACAGTTAATCCCATTCTTTTGCATTCTTCCATAAAGAATGTGATCTTCTCGATAGAACCTGCGTGGTTCAATACTGCAGCCATGTATTCGCTTGGATAATGGGCCTTTAAATACGCAGTTTGATAGGCAACCAAAGCATAGCAGGTAGAATGAGATTTATTAAATGCATATTGAGCAAATGACTCCCAATCGGTCCATATTTTTTCTAATTTACCAACGGGATGGTTGTTCTTCTTAGCTCCTTCAATAAACTGGGCTTTCATTTTGTCCAAAACAGAGCGCTGTTTTTTACCCATTGCCTTGCGTAAAATATCAGCGTCGCCCTTGCTGAAGCCGGCAATCTTTTGAGATAACAACATCACCTGTTCCTGGTAAACTGTAATACCATAGGTATCTTTTAAGAATTCTTCCATTTCAGGAAGGTCATAGTGAATTTCCTGGCGGCCATGCTTACGTTCTATATAATCAGGAATATAAGCCATAGGGCCCGGCCTGAAGAGCGCATTCATGGCAATAAGGTCATCAAACTTATCGGGTTTTAGGTCCCGGAGATGTTTCTGCATACCGCCACTTTCAAACTGGAAAGTTGCGTTGGTATCTGCACGTTGGTAAAGTTTATAGGTTTCTTCATCATCAAGCGGTAGCGCATCAAGGTCAATAGTTACACCATGATTTTGGTGAATTAATTGTAAAGCGGTTTTTAAGATGCTCAATGTTTTTAATCCCAGGAAGTCCATCTTCAATACCCCTGCGCTTTCAATGTTGCTTCCGTCAATTTGTGTAAGCCATAAATCCGAATCTTTTGATGTGGCAACAGGAATTAATTCCATGAGATCTTGTGGCGCTATAATAATTGCCGAAGCATGGATGCCGGTATTTCTTACAGAACCTTCCAAAATTTCAGCTTCATGCAATACTTTACTGCGCATATCCTCACCGTTATAGATGTCGCGTAGTTTTTTTATATTATCAATATCATCTGCCCCCACGCCATCTTCCGTTAAAGATTTTGGCCCAATTAGCGGAGCTTGCAACACTTTTCTAAGAGAAGTACCCGGCCGGTCAGGAATTAACTTAGCCAAAGCATTGCTTTCTGCCAGAGGCAAATCCATAACACGAGCCACATCTTTAATACTCATTTTAGCGGCCATCGTGCCGTAGGTTATAATTTGCGCTACCTGGTTTTTTCCATATTTTTCCACTACGTAGTTCAATACTTTTTGCCTTCCTTCATCATCAAAATCGGTGTCGATATCCGGCATGGTTTTACGATCAGGATTCAGGAATCTTTCGAAAAGTAGATTATATTTTATGGGATCAATATTGGTGATGCCGATACAATAAGCTACTACCGAACCTGCAGCAGAACCTCTGCCGGGGCCCACAAACACATTCATCTTTTTACCCGCAATTATAAAATCACTTACAATTAAAAAATAGCCGGCAAAGCCCATCGTTTTTATCGTAAATAATTCAAAGTTTATGCGTTCTTCAATTTCCGGAGTTAGCGTTTTATATCTTTCTTTAGCGCCTGTCCATGTTAAATGTTCGAGGTAGGCTTCCTGTGTGGCAAATTCTTTAGGAACTGTGAAATGAGGTAGCAGGATGTCTCTTTTGAGATCAAGTACTTCAACCTTATCAACAATTTCATTCGTGTTATCCAACGCTTGTTTAAGATCATCAAAAGCGGTGCTCATCTCTGCAGTATTCTTCAGATAGAATTGGTTATTGGGGAAAGCGAAGCGTTTATTCTTTATAGATATATCATCATCAGTGAATTCCCTTATAGCAGGCGTTGCCTGCTTTTCTCCGGTGTTAATGCATAATAAAATATCATGGGCATTAAAATCTTTTTCATCTACATAGTGAGAATCGTTACTTGCAATAACGTTGACATTATATTTTTTTGCAAATTTTAACAGTACTTTATTTACCTTTTCCTGTTCAGGAATCCCATGTCGTTGCAACTCTACGTAATAATCTTTTTGAAAAATATTCAACCACCATTTGAATTCATTTTCTGCTTCTGCTTCTCCCTTCTTTAAAATAAGTTGTGGTACCAAAGCGCCAAGGCAACAAGTAGTGGCGATAAGCCCTTCATGATACTTATGAATCAATGTTTTATCAATCCTTGGGTATTTGCCGTACATGCCTTCGATGAAACCCATGGAGGTCAGTTTCACCAGGTTTTTGT
>NZ_JBMQQG010000058.1:0-4446 GCF_057362405.1 Ginsengibacter sp. | reverse complement strand
TGGGCCGCAACGGGCCCGATTTTCAAATTTTCTGATACATGGCAACTGGTTATTAACACCAGCACCACTATTATAACTTTTCTAATGGTTTTCGTTATACAACATTCCCAAAATAAAGACACGATTGCCTTGCAGCTTAAGCTAAACGAGCTTATTGCAGCCAATTGCGAAGCAAGTAATCGCCTGATAAGCATTGAGGATTTTACCGAAGAAGAACTCGAAACTATTAGAAAATTTTACGCTCACCTGGCCAGGACTGCGAAAAATGAGAAAACCATATTTGAGACGCACTCTTTGGATGACGCCAAGAAAAACTCAGCAGGAAAAATCAAAAGCAGGCAGCCAAATCATCAAACTAAAAAATAAATATATGAACAAGATCCATCTTAAAACGGCCATTCTTCCGCTGTTATTACTTGCGTTTACGCTTAGTAGTTGTCAAGCTATTGCGGGTATTTTTAAAGCGGGCGTTTGGTTTGGGGTTATTGGAGTAATTGTAATAATTGTAGTAATCATTTGGTTGATAAGCAAGGCTGGTAAAAAATAAATACAACAGAATCGTTTTTCGCCATAGGTAGCCCAATCGCAGGTTCTTACTTACTTATCAATATTGAAATGATGCCCCCGTGTTTTATACACAAACTAAATTGGTTTATTATTCAATAGCTTCTACATTTATAATTTGAGTAACAAAAATTTAAAATATTCCTAAGTATTTTTAAATTGCCGTTAAAGTTATAACCCCCAATTCAACATGATAAAAAATTTAGTTGACCGAATCGCCGACCGGATAAGATGGGGTTACCTGGCTGCATTTATTATTCTTCTTGTTTCTTATATAATATCTTTTGTTGCCACGCAAAAGCTTATGAAACAATCCGCCCTGGTGAACCATTCCAACGATGTAATTCACGGGTTGGAAAATGTGGTCGGTTATGTTACCCAGGGTGAATCTGCCGCCCGCGGGTACATGATTACCAATGAAAAGGCGCTCCTGTTAAAATATAATGTTAGTCATCATGACGCGGATTCTGCACTGCTAAATGTAAAAGCGCTCACCGAGGATAATCCAAGTCAGCAAAAAAATATGGATTCGCTCAAAACATTAATAGACGACAAGTTTTCATGGCTCGATAATGCCATTTCGATTTACGATTCCACCCACACCATTAATGAAAATCTGCTGCGTAAAAAAAATATTGGGATTGCCAGAATGACGAAAGTTGAAAACTTTACGCAACAGGTGCAGGATGAAGAGAGAAGATTATTTCTGGAAAGAAACCGGCAACTAACCAAATATTCCCACATAATAAAACAGGTGACTATTCTTTCGCTTATCGCAGCCATCCTGTTAACTTTTTATTCCATTATTACTTTTAATAAAGAGAATAGGGCAAAGAAAGAGGCCAGTGAGAAAGCAAATGCCTATCGCCGGCAACTCGAGTTGAGAATTGATGAGTTGGCTGCCTTAAATGTTGAATTAATCGAATTGAGAAACATTGAAAAATTTGCGGCCACCGGAAGAATCTCGCGAACCATAGCCCACGAAGTTAGAAATCCACTGACTAATATTAACCTGGCCACGGAACAATTGCGAACCGAAATTGATGCCAGCCATGATGTTGACATGTTATTCGAAATGATTTCAAGAAACTCCAACAGGATTAATCAACTCATCAGCGACCTTTTAGATTCAACAAGAGTATCAGAACTACAATTCATAAAATCTTCTATTAACGATGTGCTGGACAGCAGCCTTGAATTTGCTTCGGACCGAATTGAATTGAAACAAATAATAGTTGTTAAAGATTACGACAAAGATATTTGTCCCGTTTTGGTAGATCCGGGCAAAATAAAAATTGCTTTTCTGAATATTATTGTAAATGCTATTGAGGCGATGCCTGAAAATGGAACTCTTCAACTTACTACAGAAAACAGGAACAACAGGTGCGTCGTAAAAATAACCGACTCCGGAAAAGGGTTATCGAAAGAAGATTTGGCGAGATTATTTGAACCTTACTTTACTACAAAAGAAAAAGGTACCGGGCTTGGCCTTACCAATACACAGAATATTATCCTGGCGCACCATGCAAACATCAATGTGGAAAGTGAAATATCCAGGGGTACGACGTTTACCATCTCTTTCAATTTTGCGTAAGTTTAAAAGAAGTGTCTTCAGGCATTTGGAACAACTTCCAATCAACCATTAGGTTTTGCATTAGATTTTGAACGTGGCCTGAGAGATATTTTTTCCAGCTTTTTATAAAGTTTAGTTTTTTGGGAATAGGTTGTTTCATCTCCCAATAAAAGGCCCCAGGGCTTCAACTCTTCAATTTCATCACAAATAATTTTTAATAAAGCAATGAAAGGTATGGAAAGAAACAGTCCCGAAATGCCGGTCAAACTGCCTCCTATTACCACTCCCAAAATTGAAATTAGTGCGTTTATTCGTAACCGTGAGGCAACTATACGGGGCACTAAAAAATTTACATCGACAATGTGCACGCTATAAAATATGACAACGATCCACACTGCTGAACTGGTACTATCGGTTGTAGTTAATGACACCAATACGGTAAATAGTGTAGCGGTAAACATCCCTATGTAGGGTATCAGGTTTAGTACTGCTGCCAGCACACCAAAAAAGATAGCATACTTTACGCCGAGCAACATGAGCCCGGTGGAGTTGGCTGTAGCAACTATAGCCATTTCAATCAACAGCCCGGTCATATAACTCCTTATCATAAGTTTGGTTTGCGAAAGAACGTTTTTTATACCGGGTGCGTGTTCCTTTTTAAAAGCTGCATATAAAAATTTACGAATATGGTCTTTGTAAAATAAAAGCAGGAATGTATAAATAGGCATTAGCACGAGGAGCATCACAGTTTCTGTTATTGAAAAAAATGTGCGCCCTATATAACTGGTACCAGTTGCTTTTAACTTATCAGCCTGTGTATTCAGGTATTCATTTTGTTCCTTGAAAGAAACATGCAGTTTTTCTTTTACCCAGTTCTGCAGGGAAACAAAGTGCTCGTTTAAATGTTCCTTAATAGAGGGAACATCCTGCATAAACCGGGCAATCTGGCTACTCAAAAAATAAATGATACCCGCTATGAAGCCAATTGCAAGAATAATACAAATTAAGATAGCTATTACTTTCGAAATTCTCAGCGACTGCAAAAGATTTACGGCAGGCAGGAGTAATGCGGCAAGGAGGCAGGAAAAAGCAAAGGGAATTAAGATGTTTTGCGCAACATGAATAAAGTAGCAAATAAAAAATATTACCAGGAATTTAAATGCCAGCTTTACGTAAAAAGGTGATTGGTTATTTATTACCATAACAAAAAATAAAAACCCCCATCTAAAGTTTTCTAAATGAGGGTTAGCAATTATTAAGAATACAATTAGAGACTTTCAATCCACTTAACAACTTCTTCTTTTGTTTTTCCCAATTTTTGCTGAAGTCTTCCTACGAGTACATCGTCATTTCCTTCATCACGTTTCAGATCATCATCATTAAGGTCAGCATAGGCCTTTTTTATTTTTCCTTTGGTTTCATTCCAGTCACCTTTTAATTTTAGTTTCCAGCTTTCCATAAAATTTAATTTTTAATTTTTAAAATCAGGCAGCGCCTCTTATGACTCTTAAAATAATTGCGATTATCGCAATCACCAATAAGATGTGAATTAAACCGCCCGTGTAATAGCCTCCCAAAAAGCTAATCGCCCAAATAATCACCAGTATAACTGCGATTATATATAATAGATTTCCCATTGCAAAAAAATTTAGGTTAAAAAATAAAATTGATACACTTATTGATTATACAAAAGTTTGCCAAAAAAAAGTTAAGCTGAAATTGCTGCCATATAAGCAATTGCGGGTATTTAATTTATTAGTTGAGGACAATAATTGAGTGTTGTGGGGAAATAGCTCTACGAAAAGGAACAAAAGTAAGAGATGGATGTTATTGGGCACAAATTCAATTATGCGCCTGATATTTGCTACAAACAAAGTATACCCGTGACGGAGGACTTGCCTTTTACAATTCCGTTTCAAAGTATACGTCTTCAAGACCTCGTTTATGCTATGCTCCTCCTAATCATCTATATTTAACTCAAATTACGCGAACCCCTAAATAATTCAAAAGAATATGAGGAGAAGATTTAAGAAAATATATTCTTACATACACCAGGTCTTTACTGAGTTTTCGGCCGATAATATCTTAAAATACAGTGCTGCCCTTGCTTACTATACCGTATTTTCTATAGCACCGCTTTTGGTTATTATTTCAACGCTTTCCGGAATTTTCTTTGGAAAGGAAGCCGTAAATGGAGAAGTATACAAACAGTTAAACGGCCTGGTGGGGACGGCAGCCGCTTTGCAGATCCAGGATATTATTAAAAATATTCACCTCACCGGAAATAATTTTGTGGCAACTACTATAAG
>NZ_JBMQQG010000057.1:0-6451 GCF_057362405.1 Ginsengibacter sp. | reverse complement strand
TAAAGAAGATTTTGATATAAAAGTGTTTTGTGATGTTACCTGTGAATAGAGGTGATTGCCATCGGCCGATACATTATCAAAGTACAAATCACGCTCTTTCAATATCACTTTTTCAATTTCATTAGATACACGTGCAATGTCATTGGTATAAATCAACTCTTTCCATTCAAATAAAATATTTGTTTTGGGAAACCGGATATATAAATGCCAAAAATGATTTTGTTTTGAGGCGATCCAGTTAATGTTACCTGTGAAAAAAGGCATGAAGGTCTGGTTGCTGTCTGCTATGTTAATTTTCAGTTTGGGTTTGTAATCAAACTGGTCAAAAATATCTTTATAAACTCCTTCACTCAACCATGTATCCCTGATAAAAATTTCTGCTGCAGGATAAGAACTGCTTATATTGGGATAAATGTCTTTGTTCGTTTCATAATCTGCATTTATCATTTTCAATGCAGTTGCAATTTTCTTATAATCTTTTTTTGCTGCGTCTATGAGTAGCTGTTGTCTTAAGCCAAACCGAACCTGTTTTACACCAACTCCTTCAAGATTTTCTAACAGGTTATATAGGTAACCGGGGGATACAATACCTCCTTTAAAATTTATTTTAAATTGAAAAGCGTGTCGCATATTCTTTAATTTATAACCAACCCAAATTCCTTAAAGGCTCTCGGAAAGTTTCTGTTTTCATGACCAGGCCTCGTCAATTTCATTAGTGAAAATCTTTTGAGATTACTTAATGATTTCCATTGAAGCAAGGAAATTTTCCAGTTATATTTTGCAAGTTCCTGTTGCAAATAGAAAGGGATTTCATCGGTATGTATCCATTCGGGGTCCGGATCGATTGGCAAATCAGTGGCTTCTTTCCCACTATATTTACAAACTAACTGTTGCAAATAATTTCGATAAAACTTAAGCTCTGCCGGTTTATCGCAATCCATTTCACACAAAATGTTTTTCTCATCAGGACTGAACTTACTCCATTCTTTTAATTTCAATTTAATACCACATGCATCTAATTTAAATCGAACCATCATGGGTATGCAACGAATACCGTCTTCCACAAAATCTTTTTCAAATTGAAAATACGCAACGTGATTATTGCCTTTTTCCATGATAACATTATGATCAATTTCAGTA
This sequence comes from Ginsengibacter sp., assembly GCF_057362405.1. Taxonomy (NCBI): domain Bacteria; kingdom Pseudomonadati; phylum Bacteroidota; class Chitinophagia; order Chitinophagales; family Chitinophagaceae; genus Ginsengibacter; species Ginsengibacter sp. The sequence goes on along the minus strand of NZ_JBMQQG010000057.1, from coordinate 5,311 downwards.
GCTGTTTCTTTAATCATTAGTAACTCTTATTTTTAGATTTAATGCGTGGTTATTTAATTCCCGTTCCAGGATAGCTTTAACTTCGGGCCGGCAACTACCACATCCCATGCCGGCGCCTGAAAGCTGGCACAATTGAACGAGATCTTTACAGCCTTCATTTATTTTATTGGTAATATTTCCGTCTCCTATACCGGCGCAACTGCAGACAAGTTTTCCGACTACAGGTTCTGCTTTTTTGCCGCTCCTTAACAACTGCAATCGTTTTTCACTAAGCTCAATTTTATTTTCTATCAAATCCCTGAATTCAAGAAACTCCGTTTTATCTCCAATTAATATAGCCCCCACCAAACGATCGTTATGAATGATACATTTTTTATAATAGCATTTTGCTTTGTCAATAAAAACCACTTCTTCATACGTTGGGTCATCGGGTGTCTCTGCGAGCCCAAGTGAACAAACATCGGCGCCATGCATTTTTAAAATATTCATCAACAGCGAACCGCTATAATATTTTGAAATATCTCCGCTTAAATGTTTTGCGACAATAGCTGCCTGTTGTTCTGCGGCGGCTGTAATGCCATACAAGAAGCCTTTAAACTCAGCCACTTCACCGATAGCGTATACAGAGGGATCGTTAGTTTGCAGGTATTCATCCACCAGTACACCCCGGTTGCATGTTAAGCCCGCTGACCTGGCAATCTCAATATTAGGAACCGTGCCAACCGCAATAACGATGGACTGGCAATCAATAGTTACCCCACTTTTTAAACGGATTCCTTCAATTGTTTCTATTCCTAAAAATCTTTCAACTTCATCATTATAGTAAATCTGTATTCCTTTATCAGTCAACACTTCGTGTAGCAACTGGCTTCCCAGCGGATCCAGTTGCCTGTCCATCAGGCGGGATATACGCTGTATAATGGTCACCTCGACATTTACCTCGTGAAGCGAAGCCGCTAGTTCAATACCTAATAACCCTCCGCCTATTATAATCACTTTTCCCTTTGATGGATCAATATGATGTTTAAACTTATCTGCATCAACCCTGTTTCGCATAGTAAAGATGCCATGCAATTGGGGCACGTCTTTCAACATGGCAGCCCGGCTGCCTGTAGCCACTATAAGTACATCGTAAGTATGTATTTTGCCATCACTATCAAAAAGCAATTTTTGTTCTCTGTCAATTTTTTCTATACTAACGCCGCGGTGTAAACGTAAATTAAAATCAAATTCTTCTTCCGCATTCATCTTCACCAGGTGCTCCCATTTTTGAGCCCCGCTTATATAATCGGGAAGCAATACCCTGTTATAAAATGGAAAGTTTTCCTTGCTGAATACAACTATTTCGTCTTCTTCATTCAGGGCACGATAACTTTTGATAAATCCAAAAGCCCCCGCGCCAGCTCCTATAATAGCAATTTTTTCTTTTTTCTTTTTATAAGAATTTACTTCTACAGCATTGAATTTAAAGTCAGGTTGTTTAGATTTAGGATCCAGCAGGTTATTGGTTAGATTGTTGGTCCGGTTCAGGTCACTATTGAGTATTTTGCCCCAATGCATAGGTAGAAACACTACCCCTTTTTTAATATCGGTTGAATATTTGGCTTTCACACGCACACAACCTCTTGCATTAGTTACTTCGGCCAATTCTCCGTCCCTGATATTTCTTTTTGCAGCATCATGCGGATGAATTTCTAAAAAGGATTCGCTGATGTGTTGGTTCAATTTATTAACCATGCCCGTTTTGCTCATCGTGTGCCACTGGTCGCGGATGCGGCCTGTTGTAAGGATCAGGGGATAGTTGGCATTAGGTTGCTCACTTTCATTGGCATCCTGAACAGAATGAATAATTGCTTTTTGGGAAGGGGTGTAAAATTTTTTATCAATGAATAACCTTGCAGTCCCATTATCCTTTGTTTGTTTTGGAAATGGCCATTGAACAGTACGCTTCAGCTTTAGGACATCATAACTCAGGCCGCTTATATCAATACGTGTTCCTTCAGTTAAAGCGCAATGTTCAGCATATATTTCGGCCGGATTCGTATAGTCGAATCCGTTATATCCCATCTTTTGTGCGAACCGGCAAATAATTTCTGCATCGGGCAGAGCCTCGCCGGGAGCCTGAATTATTTTATTCAAATAGCTGATGCGGCGATCCGCATTGGTCATCGTGCCTTCCTTTTCGCTCCAGGAGGCTGCAGGCAAAACCACATCCGCATATTTCAAAGTTTCAGATGTGTTACTTACTTCCTGTACTACCACAAATTTCGCTTTTCTTAGTCCTTCTTCTGCAATCCGTACATCCGGCATACTTACCAATGGATTGGTACATAAAATCCATATCGCTTTTAGTTGCCCATTGTTCAATGCATCAAACATTTCCGTAGCTGTCAAACCTGCTTTTGGCTGAATAGTCCCTAATGGTATTTGCCAAAATTTTTCTACGGCCACCCGGTCTTCAGTATCGGCTAAATTTCTATGAGCCGGGAGTAAATTAGATAAGCCGCCCACTTCTCTCCCACCCATTGCATTAGGTTGTCCCGTTAATGAAAATGGTCCGGCACCTGGCTTCCCAATCTGTCCTGTAATAAGATTTAGATTGATGATCGATAGATTTTTGTTAACACCAATTACACTCTGGTTCAGTCCCATCGTCCACAGGCTCATGAAACCTTTTGCATTGCCTATATACGATGCCACCAGACGGATATCTTTTTCTTTTAGCCCGCATATCATGGCAGCCTCCTCTACAGTTCGTTTGAAAACGTTCTTGGCATAATTTTCGAAACCTTCTGTGTGGTTCTGAATAAAATCAATATTGATATCTCCCTGCTCGATTAAACAACGACCGATAGCATGGTGCAGTACCACGTCTGTACCTGGATTTAATTGCAGGTGAACATTGGCAATTGAACAGGTTTGTGTTTTACGGGGATCACTTACAATTATTTTTAATGAAGGATTCTTTTCCCTCGCTGCTTCTATCCTTCTCCATAAAATCGGATGACACCATGCAGGATTGCCACCGGCAACAAAAATGCAATCAGCCTGTTCGAGGTCATCATAACTAACGGGAACACTATCTTCACCAAGACTCATTTTGTAAGCAACAACAGCACTGCTCATGCATAACCGGCTATTTGTATCAATATTATTACTTCCAATAAATCCTTTCATTAATTTATTTACAACATAATATTCTTCGGTTAAGCATTGTCCAGATGCATAAAAAGCTACTGAATCCGGGCCGTATTTTCCAATCAATGTTTTAAAAACAGCCGCGGTTCTTTCTAAAGCCACATCCCATGAAACCCGCAGCCTTGGTTGGTTTTTCCCATATCGCATTTCAGGGTACAGTATCCTGTTAGTTTGATCCATCACGGTATAATGCAGGTTCATTCCTTTGCTGCAGAGCATTCCTTTGTTTACCGGATGGTCTTTGTCGCCTTCTATGCGCAAGCTTCCATTTTTTTCTTTATGCACAATGATTCCGCAGCCCACGCCACAATAGCAGCAGGTTGTTTTATTTGTTTCATTTCCGGGAGGAGATATGTGTGTTATACTATTTTTAAAATCATTCAAAGTATGCTACAATTTTAATGACCGTATATATTTAAATCCATTTGTTATCCAGCTTTCATTTCAACCTCTTCAAAAATTTCTTCATCCTCCAGAGTAACAACCGCAACTTTCTTCGCAAGTGCAAATTTTGTAATCGAGACGATTAAAGAAACTCCAATCACCATAAAACCGATGTATTTAAAAGCCTGCACGTAAGTGATGGCTTCTGATTTGAATAAAAACCCAAACAGCATACCGCCCACATTACCGCCGGCGCCAACGATGCCACTTACCATACCTACATTTTTTTCATTGATAAAAGGAACGATGCCATACGTTGCGCCATTAGCCATTTTCAGAAATAAGGCAAAAGTCAGCATGGATAAAATGGCCATGCCCAGTGAGCCCGAGCTGGCAAAGAGTATAATTCCACATCCTTCCAGCAATAACATTCCGGCTAACAAAAAACCTTTACCGCGCAGGCCGCTTTTTTTGCCAATTTTATCTGAAGCAATACCGCCGAGCGCCCGGGCAAATATGTTCATGAAACCAAAAGCGCCGGCCCAAAAACCTGCTGCTTTCAGAGACAAGTGAAAAGTATCGGTGAAATGCAAGGCAGCTACACCGTCGAAAGTGATTTCCATCCCAAAGCATACCGCATAGGCTATGGCAAGCGACCAGATACGCCAGTCCGTAAGTACACTCCAGTCCGTTTTTTGTTCACTTTTTTTTATTCTCGGAATTTCATTAAAATTGCCTGCAGGAGTATCTTTGGTAAACCGGTAATATATAAATGCCATCGCCAACAGCATCAAACCAGGAACTATCATTGCATACCGCCATGCTTCTTCTTTTGTATAGCCAAAACCTACAATAACTGCAAATATCAACGGCATAACCATGTTGGTAACGCCACCTCCTAAATTGCCCCATCCGCCGGTGAAAGCATTGGCAGTGCCTTTTATATTGGAAGCGAACATTAAAGAAGTATGAAACTGTGTAATCACAAATGAAGCGCCTATAACGCCTATGGCTAAACGAAATAAAATAAAGCTTGTGTAGCTGTGTGCTAATCCCACAAGCATTACAGGTATGGCACCCAAAATCAAAAGAGCGGTATGTGTTTTACGAGGGCCCCAGATATCGGCTATCCTTCCAATAATTAAGCGGGCAATAATGGTTGCAGATACTGCCGCTATGATTGTATTACCAACCTGTGATTTTGTTAAGCCAAGGTCATGGCGGATCGTAGGCATTAACGGAGCTAAACCAAACCATCCAAAAAAACAGGCAAAGAAGGTAAGCCACGTAATGTGGAAGGTTCTCATTTGAACACCTTTGAAACTTAATACATTTAACTTAGTAAGTGGTTGATTGTTAACTAATGTAGACATGGGTAAATTATTTTAGCTTGAATATTTTTATTTCGATCATTTTTGAAGAATGATTATTTTAAAAGAAATCCTGGTTTAACGATGATCATAAGGTAACTCCAGGTACCGGTAAGCTTTGCTGTATTCGGAGTTATATTTTTTGCATACTCCATACTTTTATTTGCAACCATAAGGCTGAAGCCATATTCAAGCGTAGTTATCTTGTTGAGAGAATAATCTGTCACAAGGTCAAACTCACTTCCGAGGTATTTATTAAATGCGTTTCCACCTAAATCCTTTTCGTCTTTAGCCAGGCTAAAATGATGATAATCTAATTCGGCAATCAGGCGTTTACTGAGGCTCGTACACTTAATCTT
>NZ_JBMQQG010000056.1:0-19409 GCF_057362405.1 Ginsengibacter sp. | reverse complement strand
TTCCTTTATTACATAGAGGTTGTAATTATTAGAAAAACTTCCACTCCTTTTCCTTCGAATTCCATAATTTTTATTACACTTCTAAAACTTTTTTATGGAAAAGAAATTTACGTCTGAAACAAGGACAATTGCTTGCTCCCTGATGGCAATTATGTTTTTATTCTTAAGCAGTATTACTTCAAAAACTTATGCCCAGGTTAGTTGTGCTAATCAGAAGATAATATTTTTACAAACCTTCGGAACCGGAACTACACCCTCGAGTGATCCGGACGTTGTTCCAACCGGGCTGACCTATCAAGCCACAGGTTCTCTCGGCGCCGAAGGCGTATACAGGGTTATTAACAACACCCAACAAAAACCAGAATGGCAGAATTCGGCCGATCATACTGGCGATGCCAGTGGCAAGATGATGGTTATTAATGGCCAGGCCGAGACATATTATAGCCATGAAATTGATAGTGCTCGTGGATTTGACCCAGGCACTTACACGGCAAGTTTATGGATAATGAATGTCGATACATTCGGGCTTTGTGGCGTCGAAGCGTTGCTTCCCAACATAACCTTTAGGGTTGAATATTTGTCTGCTGCAAATACCTGGGAGCCATTAACGGGTTCACCTTATTCCGCAGCGCCTGTGCCGCAAACCGCCTCTTCCACACCGACATGGGTGCAATTGGGTTCAACGTTCTTACTTCCACCAACGGGGAATTTTAGAGTTACGAGTATAAGGCTCGTACTTTCTGACGGTACTGTTGGCGGTTGTGGAAATGATTTTGCGATGGATGATGTTCAGTTCTCTGCATGTCCTGCAGGTGGAGACTTACCTGTAACCTTTTTGGGAATAACTGCCAGGCAAAAAGGAAGTGGCGTTAGCGTTGACTGGTCAAGTGCTCAAGAGATCAACAGCAGCCATTTTGATATTTTAAAAAGTGCCGATGGCAATACGAACTGGGAGTTAGTTTCTTCAATAAATGCTGCAGGTAATAGTTCTTCAGTAAAGAAATATAGTGCATTTGATCCTAAACCGTTTAGCGGCATGAATTTTTACCACGTAAGGCAGGTCGATAAAGATGGCAATTTTACATATACAAAAACGGTAAGTGTAAATCTGAATTTTGCCAAGATTGGTATTTCAGTTTTGACAAATCCTTTCCATAACTCCCTTACGGTAGATTTTACAAGCGCAACGACCCAACCGGTTTTTGCCAGGTTAATTGACATTACCGGCAAGCAGGTGTCTATGGAAAAATGGACGGTTTCTACAGGAAGTTCTACTCAATATTTTTCAAATATAAACGGGTTGCAACAAGGCCTGTACATACTTAATATCACCAGCGGTAATGGTGAAGTCTTGTTCAACAACAAAGTGATTAAACAATAACACTACACAGGCATCGGCCTTTAAGGGGAAACCGTCATCGGTTTCCCCTTTTTATTTATTGAAAGAAAATTGTTTACCAAATACCGATATTTACCGGAACATGAAGGCATCATCGTTGAACGATATCAAAAGAGAATTGGAGCATAAAACCAGCGGGGAACTTCGTTCCTATTGCCTGAAGTTGGCAAAATTCAAAAAGGAAAATAAAGAGTTTCTTACTTTCCTGCTTTTTGAAGAGAACGATTTAGCATCATACGTTCATAAAATCAAAACAGAAACAACGCAGCTCTTTGATGAGATAAATTTTTCCAATGTTTATTTTGTCAAAAAAAGTCTGAGGAAAATCCTGAGATATGTCAACAGACATATAAAGTTTGTATCATCGAAACAATCTGAAGCGGAAATTCTTATCCATTTTTGTAATTGCTTCGTCGATTACTCGCTCCCGTTATATACAAGCAGGCAGCTATCGAATTTATACGAATCGCAATTGGGGAAAATAAGTTCAGTTCTGTCTACACTCCATCACGATTTGCAATATGACCTGGGAAGGGTGCTGAAAAAGTTACCCTAGAAATATTTACCTGTTCTTATTTTTTGGTAACTTCATTATTCATCAAATAAAAAGGAGGTATTCATGCAATCTACAGATAGAACATGGATTCCTTTGCTGACAGTGGGTTAGCAGGTTTCCATAAAAATAATCTGTGCGCAATATAGCGCTGCGACCACCGGTTTTTCCGGTGGTTTTTTCGGAAATTTACTTTGAAGATATTATATTACTTTAATTATTTTTAACTTTCAAAATCCTTGGAATCAAATTTGATAATAAAAATTACAGAATATAATATATGATCTTGCTGATATATTTATATTCATTCACAACATCAATTTTTCACTTAAAAACTATTAAAATGAAATTAAAGAAAATTGTCCCTGTATTAGTAATGGCCGTGTGTACAATCCTGGTAACGCCGGCATTTGCGGGAATTGACAATCCAGTAACCCCAACTGAACAAACTGGCAACGCCAATCACGAACAACAGTTGATGAAAAGGCTGGAGGAAATAAAGGATATGGATAAAAGCAACCTCACTTCATCTGAAAGGAAAGCACTTAGGAAGGAGGTAAAAGAAATGAAAAAGGAAGTTAAGAGATCGGGCAGTAGAGGAATTTACTTATCCGTTGGTGCCATTATAATTATAATATTACTATTAATTCTTCTTTTATAATTAGATTGTAATGAAGCGATAAAATGCCCGGCTCTTCAGCCGGGTATTTTTCTTTTTATTAAACTATCTTAAAAGGGATTAAAAGTGCAATATTTCTTGCTTCCTATTTTCTCTTTCCTGCCACAACTAACACAACTCCAATAATTGCGATAAGGCCTCCGGCATAGGTTGGCCAACCTATCCATTTATTTTCAGTTTTACTAATCTGTATCGGCCCGGCGTCAACAATATTCTTTTTCACCGGTACAGAGAATCCCTTAATTAAAATCATTATAATTCCCGCGGCTATTAATATCCATCCGGCTGTTTTCATATTTGTATTTTTAAGGTTTTAAAAAAATAATGCGTTTGTAAAATCAAAATTCAAACGATCACATGACAGTTACAACTATCTTACCAAACCTTATTTCCGATTCATTGTTTTTTGATAATACGGGTAATTAATTTTTTTAGGGATTATTTTCCTTCATCTTTGACCAAAATATTTTAAATGCGTTCTAGCGGAAAGTCTGCGCTTGGGTTTATATTTTTTACACTTCTAATTGATGTGACGGGACTGGGTATTATTATTCCCGTTTTGCCAAAACTCATTGAAGAATTAATTCATGGTAATATAAGTTTGGCTTCGCGTTACGGTGGATGGCTCACATTCGCCTATGCTATAATGCAGTTCTTATTTTCCCCTTTCCTCGGTAACCTTAGTGATAAGTACGGCCGAAGGCCAATTCTCTTATTTTCGTTATTTGGGTTTGGGGTTGATTATATATTTTTATCGTTTGCGCCAACCATCGGATGGCTTTTTGTTGGGCGCACTTTTGCTGGCATAACGGGTGCAAGTTTTACAACTGCGACCGCATACATAGCAGATATTAGCGCACCGGAGGATAGGGCCAAAAATTTTGGATTGGTGGGAGCTGCATTTGGGCTTGGGTTTATCATTGGACCAGTGGTCGGGGGACTACTGGGACAGTATGGTTCCCGTGTTCCCTTTATGGCAGCAGCGGGGCTTACATTTTTAAATTTCGCCTACGGTTTTCTCGTATTGCCGGAATCACTACCGCTTGCTAATAGACGAAAATTCGAATGGAAGCGGGCTAACCCGTTTGGAGCCTTTAAGCACTTAAAAAAATATCCGGCAGTTGCAGCACTTGCCTTGTCGTTCTTTTTGGTCTATATGGCCGGACAATCTGTGCAGAGCGTATGGGCCTTTTTCGGAATTGAACGTTTTAGGTGGAGTGAAAAAGTTATTGGCCTTTCACTTGGAATGGTTGGGTTACTTGTTGGACTTGTACAGGGAGTTCTAATAAGATACATTAACCCAAAACTCGGCAATACTAAAAGTATTTATATTGGTTTTGGCATGTACGCATTGGGGTTAGTTCTATTTGCATGCGCTACGCAAGGTTGGATGATGTTTGTCTTTTTGGTTCCCTATTGCCTTGGAGGAATTTCGGGACCTGCATTGCAATCTATTATAACGGGGCATGTTCCGGCAAATGAGCAAGGAGAATTGCAGGGAGCTCTAACAAGTCTAATTAGTGCTTCTGCCATTATCAGTCCCGTTATTATGACAACTCTCTTTGCACACTTTACATCAAAATCAACTGCCATCTACTTTCCCGGAGCACCTTTTGTTTTGGGAGCAATATTAATGGCTTTCGCAGGTGTTGTAGCTTATAAGGTATTAAGCAAAGAGAAAGAAGGCCTCGATTACGAAATTAAATCACCAACCTAAAAATACCTGGCGTTAACAATGAGTAAAGTATTGAAACATTAGGATTGCTGACTATCTCATCTGTTTTAGGGCCATAGTAACGTCTTCTACCGGTAGCTGGCATGTTTTATTTTCACAAACATAGATGGCCGTTTTTTTATCAATTAATTTATTTTGCAATAGGGCCAGGCTTCCTTCTTTTTCTCCACCCATGTAGATTACATCAGGCAAATAATGGCGATGAAATTCCGAAAGCTTTTGCGGCCAGCTACTTCCCATAATTGCTACTTCATAAGGTAACTTTATTTGCAAAGTCATGGCTTGTGCCCAGTTACTATAATAAGCAGGATTTTTCTTAATATCCTCAATGACATTCTTTACTAATTGTGTTGACTGCTCTTCGTATTTATTGTTTTCGAAGTAAAGACCAAGCAACAATAAATTTTTCGCCATTTCACTATTGGAAGAAGAAATCACGTTATCGGCAACTTCCATTTTACGTGCGATTAAATTACTATGTTGATCATCGGTGTAGAAATACATTCCTGAAGTTTTATCATAGAAATGTTCTTCAACATATTTGGTAAAATTATTGGCCTGTTGCAAATATTCTTCTATAAAATTCACCTGGTAGTAATCAATAAGCGTGCTTATCATAAAAGCATAGTCATCTAAAAATGCCGGTATCGTTGCTGTATTGTTTTTATAATTCCTATATACAGCATTTTCTTTTGTTGCGATATTTTTTAAGAGAAAAGCAATGTTTGCTTCCGCCATTTTCAGAAAATCTTTTTCGCCGAAAACATTGTAAGCGGCAATCAGGCCTTTTGACATGAGGGCGTTCCAGGACGTAAGTATCTTATCGTCAGTGTGAGGCCTTATTCGTTTATCCCTTGCCGTGAGTACTTTCAACTTAAGGCTATCAATTTTATCTTGAAGTTGAGCTTCATTTAAGTCATATTTCTTTGCAACATTACTTTCCCCTTCAAGAATGTCGGGTATATTTTTGTGCGGTTCCCAATTGCCTTTTTCTGTTATACCATAGTAATCACAAAAAAGATCCGCGTCATCGCCGAGTACTTGTTTTATTTCAGCTTTACTCCAAACGTAGAATTTTCCTTCTTCGCCCTCACTATCGGCATCGAGTGATGAGTAGAATCCACCTTCAGGGGATGTTAATTCCCGCTTAACAAAAGCAATTGTCTCGTATACTATTCTTTTATATAATGGGTTTTTAGTTACTTGAAAAGCATGACTATAGAGGCTTACAAGCTGTGCGTTGTCATATAGCATCTTCTCAAAATGGGGAGCATGCCAGTTTGGATCAGTGGCATACCTGGAAAATCCGCCGCCAACCTGGTCGTAAATACCACCTTCCGCCATATTTTTTAAAGTAGTCTCAACAGCCTTTAACGCATTAGCGTTTTTGCTGAAATAATTGTATTGTAAAAGATATTCCCATATGGAAGGCATAGGAAATTTCATCGAGCCTTTTGTGCCTCCTTTTTCAATGTCAATGCCACGGCTTAATGTGGTAAACATTTCGTCCATTGTAGCTTTTGAAAATGTCACGATTTTGGTATTCATCGGAACATTTTCAATATCTCTTATTCCTTTGGAAACGTTTGCTGCCTGTTCTTCAAGTTTTTGTTTTTGATTATTGTATAGATCCACAAAGTAGTTTAAAAGCTGGATCCATTTTTCTTTTGGAAAATATGTGCCAGCATAAAATGGCCTTCCATCAGGCAAGGCCAAAGCATTTAATGGCCAACCGCCACTTCCGTTAATGAGGTAAGCAGCATTCATATAAACCTGGTCCACATCCGGCCTCTCTTCCCGGTCAACCTTTATGCATACAAAATTTTTATTCATGATGTTAGCTACTACAGTATCCTCATAACTCTCATGCTCCATAACGTGGCACCAATGGCAGGCCGCATAGCCCACACTTATCAACAACATCTTATTTTCTTTCTTTGCTTTAGCAAGCGCGATGTCTCCCCAAGGGTACCAATCTACAGGGTTATGTGCGTGTTGCAGCAGATAAGGGCTGGTTTCATGTATAAGCTCATTTGTGTACATAAAATTTTGTTTTTCCGTAGCGGCTTTTTTTTGACTGCACGAAGAAAAACTAACAAGAAGAATTATAATGACAAGCAAAATTATTTTTCTGTCGGCAATCATAGTATTCGCAAACATAGTGAACGATAAGGGTTACTTTCAGGTGACCGGTCCTTTTTTCGACACTTCCCGTTACCTGTAACCGACATCAAAATAACGATAAATAATTTTGCTGCATATATCAATTGTGACAACAGCGTGAAGAATGACTTTCTTTGTTAGCGTCACTGGCTTCCGAAAATTAACCTCAAGGGTAAACATATCATTAATATAAATAGTTGAAAAGGTTTTTTCCGCATAAATTAGCGGTTGATGGCGACACAGATATTTACCGACATTCATTTACTTGTAAATACAAGAATGGAAAGCAATTTATTGCGCGGACATGACCTCGTCACTTTGCCATGCATTGAAAATTCTTATTTAATTATTGAAGACGATATTATCGCAGAATTTGGCGATATGGACTCATTTAAATATCAAAACATTAGCACAAAAGTTGCTAAAAATTCAATGATATTACCATCTTGGTGTGATAGTCATACGCATCTTGTATTTGCGGGCAGCAGGGAGAATGAGTTTGTAGATAAATTAAAAGGATTGAGTTATGCAGAGATAGCAGCAAATGGCGGTGGCATTTTGAATTCTGCGCGAAGATTAAAAGAAACTTCGGAAGATGAACTGTTTCGCCAGGCATCCAAACGACTTGATGAAGTAAGCAAATTAGGAACCGGGGCGATTGAAATAAAAAGCGGTTATGGATTATCGTTAGAAGGGGAGTTGAAAATGTTGAGAGTTATTAAAAGATTAAAAGAAAATACCCGGATTCAAATAAAATCAACTTTTCTCGGTGCCCATGCTTTTCCGGCTGAATATAAAGATGATCATCGTGCTTATCTTGATCTTTTGATCGATGACCTGCTTCCGGTAATAGCAAAAGACAAACTTGCAGATTATATAGACGTATTTTGTGAAAATGGATTTTTTTCTGCCGAAGAAATGGAAACAATCTGCCTGGTAGGAAAAAGCTTTGGCCTAAAACCGAAGTTACATGTGAATCAACTTAAAAGTATTGGAGGAATAGAAAAAGGAATTGAATTAAACGCCGTTTCGCTTGATCATCTTGAGACTTTAACTGAAGAAGAAATTAAAATGCTTGGCAACTATAATGGTTGTTCCACCTTGCTTCCAACGGCTGCATTTTTTTTGGGAATGCACTATCAGCCGGCGAGAAAACTTATTGAGGCCAACGCCGCAATTGCTTTGGCATCTGATTATAATCCCGGTTCATCGCCATCGGGGAATATGAATTTTGTTGTGGCGTTAAGTTGCATTCAATTGAAAATGTTACCAGAGGAAGCCATTAATGCAGCAACCATAAATGGCGCTTTTGCAATGGAAATTGAGAAAGAATATGGTAGCATAACGGTCGGAAAAAAGGCGAATCTCATTTTTACAAAGCCAATTCCCTCTCTGGCCTATCTTCCATATTCATTCGGAAGTAATTTAATAGATAGGGTTATGATTAAAGGAGAGTTTATAAACAGTGATTGAATTAAAGGCTCATAATAAAAAAGGTTCACTGTTAGCGAATGTTATTCTGAAAAAGTGTTATAACTTTTCGCGGCGATTTGGGAGATAGTAAGGCCAATACATTACGCTATCGTAAAAATATTTACAACAAAAATTACTGCCTGATACATAATTTTTAATTCATAATTCTCAATTACAACATGCAACTTATCGAATGTGTCCCGAATTTTTCTGAAGGCAGAGATCTCAGTATCATTAAGCAAATAACCGACGAAATAGAAAATGTTGAGGGAGTGAGTTTGTTGAACGTTGATCCTGGTAAAGCAACCAACCGCACAGTAGCAACATTTGTTGGCAATCCACAATCCGTAATGGAAGCGGCTTTTAAGGCAATAAAAAAAGCTGGTGAGTTAATTGATATGAGTAAGCACACTGGTGAACATCCGCGAATGGGCGCAACTGATGTCTGCCCTTTAATACCGGTGTCGAATATTTCTATGGAAGAGACGGCAAAGTATGCGCAGGAATTGGCGAGGCGTGTTGGAGAAGATTTGCAGTTACCTGTTTATTTATATGAAGCTGCTCAACCTGATAAAAAAAGAGATAATCTTTCAATAATAAGAGCAGGGGAGTACGAAGGCTTCTTCAAAAAAATTCAGCAGCCCGAATGGAAACCGGATTTTGGCCCGGCCGTTTTCGATGCAAAACGTGGTGCAACAGTAATTGGTGCCAGGGATTTTTTAGTAGCCTATAACGTTAATCTAAATACCACGTCAACCCGCAGGGCAAATTCAATTGCATTTGATGTGCGTGAAGCAGGACGAGTAAAACGGGAAGGTGATCCCATTACCGGCGAAATTGTTAGAGATAAAGATGGAAGTCCGGTATCTGTTCCGGGAAGTTTAAAAAGTGTAAAAGCCATTGGCTGGTTTATTGAAGAATATGGCATTGCGCAAATCTCAATGAACCTTACGAACATTAACATAACACCAGTGCATATTGCGTTCGACGAGGTTTGTAAAAGAGCGGAAGCGCGTGGGATACGCGTTACCGGTAGTGAGCTTGTTGGTCTTATACCCTTGCAGGCATTGCTCGATGCAGGGAAATATTTTTTGAAAAAGCAACAGCGCTCGGCCGGCGTTAGTGAAAAAGAATTGATACGGATTTCGATACTTTCTTTGGGACTTAACGAACTCTCTCCATTTGACCCGGAAGAAAAAATAATTGAATATAAACTTCGGAGCAAAGCTGATAGCAAATACGTTCGGATGTCTCTGGGCGAATTTGCAGATGAAACAGCGAGCGAGAGTCCGGCTCCCGGAGGTGGTTCAGTTGCAGCCTATGTTGGTTCTTTAGCGATTTCCCTTGGTACAATGGTGGCCAATCTTTCATCACATAAAAAAGGATGGGATAAACGCTGGGAAGAGTTTAGCAACTGGGCCGAAAAAGGGCAGCAATTTAAAGATGAATTGCTACAACTTGTTGATGAAGATACCAGGGCGTTCAACCTGATCATGAATGCATTTTCTTTGCCGAGGGCAACAGAAGAAGAAAAATCGATCAGGACTCAATCAATTCAAAGTGCAACGAAATATGCTATTGAAGTTCCATTCAAAGTAATGCAGGCAAGTTTTGCAGGAATGCAAATTATTAAGGCAATGGCTGAAACGGGCAATCCAAATTCCGTTTCAGACGCAGGCGTAGGCGCCTTATGCGCACGAAGTGCTGTGATGGGCGCCTTCATGAATGTTCGTATAAACGCAGCAGGATACGATGACAGGATTTTTGCCAAAGAGATGGTTGCCAGGGGAAAAGAAATCGAAAATAAAACGATTGCTTTGGAAGCAGAAATAATAAAAATTGTGAATGAAAAGATTGGGTTGTAAATGCCATCAAATTCGTAATAATTAATTCACCATTCTCTATACGAATTACAAGCAACTCAATCTTCCTCCATCAACCGGCAGATTTATCCCAGTTATATAAGAAGCTGCAGGCGAACATAAAAAAGCAACAGCAGCACCAAATTCTGCCGGGGTTCCGATTTTGCGCATAGGTATCTGCGTTATGAAATCCCCTTCGATCTCATCTTCCTTTTTTTGTGTCTGAGCCATTTTATTTTTTACAATTGAATCATAGCGGGCGGTTCTGGTGTAGCCGGGTAGAACATTATTAACTGTGATGCCAAATTGCCCCAACTCATTTGCCAATGTTTTTGCCCAACTTGCAACAGCAGCACGAACTGTATTTGAAACCGCGAGCCCTGCAATTGGTTCCTTTACTGACGTTGAAATTATATTAACAATCCGGCCATATCCTGATGATTTCATAGAAGGTAAAACGGCCTTAACTAATATATGATTACAGATCAGATGGCTATTAAAAGCCTGCAGAAATTCTTGCGGAGTAGCATCAACGGCGTTACCGCCTTTTGGTCCGCCGGTATTATTTACCAGGATGTTTACTGATTTATCGTCGGTAATATAATTGTTAATGGCGCTTTCCACTATTTCAGGGTATTGGAAATCGGCAACGATGTAACAATGTTGTTGTCCGCCTTGGACAGTTAAATTTTTAACGGCATCTTTAAGCTTTTTTTCATCTCTTGCCATTAAGGTGATATTGGCACCCAGTAAAGCAAGTTCCACGGCTGATGCCCATCCAAGCCCTTGCGTGCTTCCGCAAACAATTGCATTTTTGCCCGTTAAATTCAGATCCATTTTAATTTTTGACTTAAATCTTAAAGAATATTTTCAATAGCGAATTTAGTTAACAACTATGTTACCTATGCCTGTGGTAATGTTTGATCAAATGTTTATGATGTTTGTGGTGGATATAATGGCGGTGGCGTCCCAGTTCTTTCTGCGATGCAAATGACGAAAAGGCCAGGAATAATAAACCACCTGTCAGTAAGGCTATTTTTTTCATAAAGTACTTTTAAAAGATAAATCTACTCGTAAATTCTGTTTTTTCATAGCGATAATATTTAGTTAACGCGAAAAGTATTGGGAAATTTCCCCAATAATATTGTTATTCACACCTGTTTAAAAAATTCAGATTTTTTTGGCGGGGTGTTTCATTATATTTGGCGCAATGACTTGCACTGGGAAATTATTTTTTTCGTACTCTAAAAAATTTCATTCCGTTTAGATAAAAAGTCAATAAAATACTTTGCTCAAAAATTCTTTCTTTTGACCCCAAAATATGAAAAACAATGGCCGATAAAAACTTATTTGATTATAACGAAGACTCGATAAAAAGTCTTGACTGGAAAGAACATATACGGTTAAGGCCCGGGATGTACATCGGCAAACTCGGCGATGGTAGCAGCGCCGATGATGGTATTTATGTTCTGCTAAAAGAAGTGATTGATAACTGTATTGATGAGCATACTATGGGATTTGGGAAACATGTAGATGTTGAGATAAAAGACAAAACCGTTACCGTCCGCGATTATGGAAGAGGTATTCCGCTGGGCAAAGTGGTAGACGTTGTGAGTAAAATAAATACAGGCGCAAAATATGACAGCAAAGCTTTTCAGAAAAGTGTGGGCCTTAATGGAGTTGGAACAAAAGCAGTAAATGCTTTAAGTAGTTATTTCAAAGTAACTGCCTTTAGAGAAGGCAAACAAAAAACAGCAGTTTTTGAAAAAGGTTTTTTGATAAAAGAATTTAAAGAAGAAAAGACGAGCGATGATAACGGCACATTAGTGGAGTTTATTCCCGATGAAAAAATCTTTAAAAGTTATCATTACCTGCAGGAATTTCTGGACAACCAGTTTTGGAATTATTGTTTTCTTAATGCGGGCCTTGTTATCAATTATAATGGCAAAAGATATGTGAGTAAAAATGGCTTACTCGATTTGTTGCAACGCAAAACCAATGAGGACGAAAACCGTTATCCTATTATCCATCTAAAAGCGGATGATATTGAAGTCGCTATCACCCACAACAATCAATATGGAGAAGAATATTACAGCTTTGTGAACGGGCAGTTTACTACACAGGGTGGAACACACCTGGCTGGATTCAGAGAAGGGTATATTAAAACCATTCGCGATTTTTATAAGAAAGATTATGACGCCTCGGACATACGGGGAAGCATATGCGCAGCTATCAGTGTACGTGTTCAGGAACCGGTTTTCGAAAGCCAGACAAAAACAAAGCTTGGATCCCAGATTATGTATGAGAATGGCCCCGGCGTTAAAAATTTTATTGCTGATTTTTTAGGCCGTGAATTAAATAACTTCCTGCATAAAAATCCTGAAACGGCTGAAGCACTCAAAAAGAGAATAGAACAAAATGAACGTGAAAGAAAAGAATTAGCGGGTATAAAAAAACTTGCTAATGAAAGGGCAAAAAAAGCCAATCTTCATAACAAAAAACTGCGGGATTGCCGGTTTCATTTTAATGACGTTGCCGAAGGAAAGAATAAAAATGAGATAAATGCAAAACGGCTGGAGACAACTATTTTTATTACGGAAGGCGATAGTGCCAGTGGTTCAATCACCAAGTCGCGAAATGTAGAAACCCAGGCGGTCTTTAGCTTGAGAGGAAAACCGTTGAATTGTTTTGGCCTCACAAAAAAAGTCGTGTATGAAAACGAAGAATTTAATTTGTTGCAACATGCATTAAATATTGAAGACGGCTTTGAAGAATTGAGATATAATAATATTGTTTTTGCAACCGATGCTGATGTTGATGGCATGCACATAAGGTTATTGTTGATGACTTTTTTTCTCCAGTTCTTTCCTGACCTTGTAAAAAACGGGCATGTTTATATCTTAGAAACACCGCTGTTTCGCGTTAGAAATAAACAGGAAACAATTTATTGTTATGATGAAAATGAAAAACAAAAAGCCATTAGTAAATTAGGGAACAAGCCTGAGATAACCAGGTTTAAAGGGCTCGGAGAGATTTCACCTGAGGAGTTTGGAAAATTTATCGGCGAAGATATTCGCCTGCAACCTGTGATGCTTTTACCCGAGGTTCATATACAGCAATTGCTGGAATATTATATGGGAAAAAATTCTCCGTCCCGCCAGGATTTTATTATTGATAATTTAAAAGTTGAACTGGATTTGGCTGAAGCTGTTTAATTAAGAATTATGAATTGACAATTAAGAATTAGTAACGCCATTACTAAAATCCTCTTTTCTTTAAAGCAATTTAAAATTAAAAGTCTTATTATGAAACGGAACAATATTATTTTAGAAAAGTCTTACACTTTTGCATTGCGTATAATTAAATTGTATATGCATTTAAGAAAACAAAAAGTAGAAAGAGAATTATTAATCCAACTTTTGAAAAGCGGAACGTCAATTGGACCGAATGTTGAAGAAGCAGTGGGAGCGCAATCAAAAAGTGATTTTATTCATAAGCTTGGTATTGCTTATAAAGAATCAAGAGAAACATCATATTGGCTTAGATTATTCCGGGATGCAGAAATAATTGAATTAAAACTTTCTGAATCATTTTTATTGGAATCTGAAGAATTAAAAAAGATACTTTCTTCCATTCTAAAAACAAGTAAGAATATCTGATGCTGCGTAATTCTTAATTTTTAATTGATAATTTTTAATTGATAAATGATACATATAGTTTTCCAGGAGCATGATGTTGAAACTCTAAAAAAGGCGATAAAGTTGGATGAATCGTTGCAGGGAGATGTTATCCAGGTAACAGATGATTTTGCCGTAGGGCCCTTGTTAAATATTTATACTGATGAAGGTATCGCCGCCCGTAAACAATGGTGGCGTGAGGTATTGTCTGGTAGCCACTACGAAAGAATAGTTGATGATGGATCTGTTGCAGATGACAATAAAACTGTCGCTGAATTACTAGAACGGCTAAAAGCCAATCCTGAAGAAATAGTTTGGGTCTGGGCGGCACAAAACAAACATGATGTGTCAGGTTATTATTGGTTAGTCAGCCAGCTAAAAGATTTGCAGGGCAGAATTTTTATTTTGTATCTGAATAATCTTCCCTTCATAAATGAGAAGGGGCATATTTTCTACCCGACTAATATATTTGAAATTCAGCCCAAAGAGTTTTTAAAAGCAAAAAAATTAGCCCGCACCATAACATTGAGTGAATTTGAAGTGGATCCGGATGAATGGATAAAATTATGTGCCGAAAATAAAGGAGTTAGAATCTTAGAGGGCGGAAAAAAATTAATGCAATATGACTATGACTATTATGACACAGAACTGATAGGATTCTTAACTCCCGACTGGCAGAAAGTAAATAAAATATTACATGCTTTTTTTTCAAAATCGAAAATAACTACCGGAGACGCCTACCTGCTTTGGAGGATAAGGCTTATGATAGCCGAAAATAAAATTGATGCGCAGGGAGATGCAAAAAATTTGAAAGAGTTCGAAGTGAAATTGAAAGTGAATTAATAGCCACAAATTGCACAGGTTAACGCGAATTGAAATAACAAAGAAAGGTTGTGGGCCGAATGTGTAACTTAAAACGTGCTGAACCTTATTCGTGTAAATTAGTGTAATTCGTGGCAATCAAAAATTGAAAAATGGCAAAGAGTATAAAAGATGACTACATACATAGTGATGCCGGAATCTCCGGCCAATATAAAACATGGTTCCTGGATTATGCAAGCTATGTAATTCTGGAGCGTGCGGTGCCGGCAGTGGAAGATGGCCTTAAGCCAGTTCAGCGCCGCATACTTCATGCAATGAAGGAAATGGATGATGGACGTTTTAATAAAGTTGCGAATATCATCGGTCAGAGCATGCAATACCATCCTCATGGAGATGCAAGCATTGGTGATGCACTGGTAAACCTTGGCCAAAAAGATCTCTTGATTGAGACGCAAGGCAACTGGGGCGATGTTCGCACTGGTGATGAAGCGGCAGCGCCGAGGTATATTGAAGCAAGGCTCAGCAAATTCGCCTTGGAAGTTGCGTTTAATAATAAGACTACCAATTGGCAGTTAAGTTATGATGGCAGAAAAAATGAGCCGGTGACACTTCCGATGAAATTTCCATTGTTGCTGGCCCAGGGGGCTGAAGGTATTGCTGTTGGACTAGCAACAAAAATTCTGCCTCACAATTTTTGTGAGTTGATAGAGGCAACAATTAAGTATTATAAAGGAAAAAAATTTGAACTCTATCCTGACTTTATTACTGGCGGCATGATTGATGTAACGAATTATAATAACGGTATACGTGGAGGTAAAGTACGGGTTCGATCAAGGATTGAAGAAATCGATAAAAAAACATTATCAATAAAAGACGTTCCTTATGGCTCAACAACTACACAATTAATTGAAAGTATTATCAAGGCGAATGATAATGGGAAGATTAAGATAAAAAAGGTAACGGATAATACGGCGGCGGAAGTTGAAATTACGGTTGATCTCGCTCCGGGCATTTCACCAGATATTACGATTGATGCATTGTATGCTTTTACCGATTGTGAAGTTTCCATATCACCCAATGCCTGTGTAATTAACGGGCAAAAGCCGGAGTTCCCGGGTGTAGAAGAGCTGCTAAAAGTTTCAGCCGACAATACCAAAGAATTGCTGAGAAAGGAACTTGAAATAAAACTTAAGGAGCTGCAGGAAAAATGGCACTATACCTCACTGGAAAAAATATTTTTTGAAGAAAAGATTTATAAGGAGCTTGAAAAGAAACACGAAACCTGGGAAAAAGTAATTGTTGCTATTGATAAAGCATTTGTTCCCTATAAGGTTCAACTTAAAAGAGATATCACGCGTGAAGATATTCTGAAACTAACTGAAAAGCCTGTACGAAGAATTTACAAACTTGATATTGATGAACTTAATGAACAGATAAAGGCATTGGAAGAAAACATAAAGCAGGTAAATCATGACCTTGAACATCTCACCCAATATGCAATAAGTTATTATGAAGAATTACTTAAAAAGTATGGGAAAGGCCGGGAAAGGAAAACAGAAATAAAACTCTTTGATACCATACAGGCTAAGGCAGTGGCCATAGCCAACACCAAAATTTATGTAAACAGGTCAGAAGGATTTATAGGTACAGGACTGAAGAAAGATGAATTCGTGGACGACTGTAGCGATCTCGATGATATAATTGCTTTTACCAAAACGGGGATCATGAAAGTGGTCAAGGTAGCGGATAAAGTATTTATAGGAAAAGATATTATTCACGTAGCAGTATTCAGGAAGAATGACGAACGTACTACCTACAACATGATTTATGCTGAAGGAAAGAAAGGCATAAGCTACGCGAAAAGATTTAATGTGACCGGAGTTACCCGCGATAAAGAATATGATCTTACCAAGGGAGATGAAAAAAGCAAAGTGCATTACTTCTCGGTGAATCCTAACGGGGAGGCAGAAACGGTAAAAATAATTTTGTCGCCGAATTCGAAGGCCAGGATTAAGGAACTTGAGTTTTCTTTCGAATCGCTGGATATCCGCAGCCGAAACAGTATTGGCAACCAGGTTACCAAATATGCTGTTAAATCAATACGATTACTGGAAAAGGGAAAGTCAACACTCGATAAACGCAAACTTTGGTTCGATGCTACTTTTGGACGGCTTAATGTAGAATCAAAAGGAAAGTTCCTCGGTAATTTTGATGGCGATGATAAAATCCTTATTATTTACAAAGATGGAAACTATGAAATAACAGGACAGGAAATTACACAGCGCTTTGATGCAGACAATATTGAACTGATAGAAAAATTTGATCCCGAGAAAATTATCACTGCGGTATATCTGGACAATGAAAAGCTGCAATACAATGTAAAGCGATTTAAGATTGAGACCAATACATTAAATACCAAATTCCTGTTTATAAAAGAAGGAGAGGGGAATCGTCTTTTAAAAGTTACAACAGCAGCAGAACCTCTGCTTGCCATGCAAACCGGTCGTGGTTCTCAAATTCGCAAGGCGAAAATAAAGCTTAACAAAGTGGTTGATGTAATGGGCTGGCGTGCCATTGGCAATAAGCTCACTGACTATTCCAAAAGTGATCAAATGGAATGGGTTGAACCTGTGGCTACCCCCACACAAAAAGATTTATTTGAAGAAGAAAACCAATAGGCACCTATTTGGAAACATGTGAGGAAGACGCGATTTGCTTCACATATTCTTTTAAAGGGACTTCGATTTTTTTGTACTCCGCTTCTGCTTGTTCCGCAAGCACGGTAAGGCCTTCATTGATTCCTGCTTTCGCAAACTCTTCCAGCTTAAGTAATATTTTTATAAGCCCGTTCGCCTGCACGATCCCGGCGCTCCCTTTCAATTTATGAGCTAATTTCTTAACTGCGTCAAAATTCTGTGAAAGGCATGCTTTTTTCAATTCGCTTAATTCGGCGGGGCTATTATAAAAAAATAGCGTTAGAACTTCGATGGTGTAACCAGCGTCATCCATCATCTCGATCTGGCTTAGATCGAACAAAGTTTCATGGGTTGTTTTTTCGTTGGACATAAAAGGGATTTTTTTAGGTATGGACTTGTCAAGGAAATAGGTGATACGTTTGTATAAAAATGTAAAATCAAACGGTTTCGATAGATAATCATTCATTCCAATTTCCAGGCATTTTGATTTTTCGCCTTTTAAGGCGGAGGCTGTCATTGCTATAATTGGAATGGTAAGATGCATTTCATTTCTGATGTATTTGGTTGCTGCATAACCATCCATTTCCGGCATCTGCAGGTCCATGATGATCAGGTCATAATCGCTGTTTTGCTTTAGGTAAAAAACCGCTTCTGCGCCATTATTTGCAATGTCTGCAATGCCGCCGGCTTTTTGCAGAACATGCCGTATCACTTTCTGGTTTACTTCGTTGTCTTCAGCAACAAGAAATTTCTTACCTTCAAAAAGGGAGCTGTAATTATTGACATTTTTACTCGCGAAAAGCATAGAACTTTCAGCATCGCTATAAGAATAAGGTATTGAAAATTTAAATGTGGTGCCCGAGTTGATTTTGCTCTCAACGGAAATTGATCCTCTCTGCATTTCGAGCAATTGTTTTGTAATTGCGAGGCCAAGCCCTGTGCCTCCGTACTTCCGGGAGGTTTCAATGCTGGCTTGTGTAAAGCTCTCAAATATTTCACTGATATTTTCGTCAGTAATTCCGATACCGGTGTCGGTTATTCGAAATTCCAACATGACTTCATCGGATGATTTGTTTTGAATTCCTATTTGAACGGTTATGCCTCCGGCTTGCGTGAATTTTACTGCGTTGCCAATAAGGTTAACTAAAATCTGGTTTAACCGGTAAGGATCCCCGTTTAATATACCGGGAATATTTTTATCGATGTTGAAGTCAAAAAATATTCTCTTGTCGAGGATCCTCGGTTTAAATATCGCCTTAACGTTATCTACGATTTCATGGAGCTTAAAATCAATTTTTTCCAACGTTAATTTACCGGCCTGTATTTTTGAAAAATCAAGGATGTCATTAATAATTACCAGTAAATTGTCAGAAGAACGCTTTATAGTATTAGCGAAATCTTTTTGTTCATCATTTAAACGCGTTTCTAATAAGAGATCCGTCATTCCCTGTATACCGTTCATGGGTGTACGAATTTCATGGCTCATATTTGCCAGAAATTGTTCCTGCATTTTTTTGGCATCTTCTGCCATTTTCTTAGCCTGGATTAATTGCTCCTCATACTTTACCCGCTCAGTGATGTCTGTGGCTATGCCGCTTATTCCATAAATTTCTTTGTTTGCATCCAACAGTGGAAATTTCATAATAAGAATGTGATGCTGTCCATCCTCCATATCAATAATTTCTTCCAGTTGCACGGGTTTGCGGGTTCTGAATACTTCGTCGTCTGAATATTTAAATCGCATTGCCTGCTTGCGATCTGCAAAATCAAAATCAGTTTTGCCGATCACGGTATTTTCAGTAACATTTAGTGCTTTCTTAAATTGCCTGTTTACCAACAGGTATCTTCCTTCAAGGTCTTTTATGTACATCAGCGAAGTGGCATTATCAAGAATAGATTGTAAGCGATCCTGGTTTTGCACCAGTTCAACTTCATACTTTCTTAATATTGCTTCCATTTCTTTTCTCTCAGTAATATCCTTTACTAAACATTGGAATCCTGTGGTAACATCATTTTCAGAAACAAGAATAGCAGATTGCTCCACCCATTTTATTTCACCTTCTTTTGTTTGGATACGAAATTCGTTTACGGTTTCGTCTAATTTATTTTTAACCTGGTTTTTGTAAATCAC
Source organism: Ginsengibacter sp. (assembly GCF_057362405.1). NCBI lineage: Bacteria > Pseudomonadati > Bacteroidota > Chitinophagia > Chitinophagales > Chitinophagaceae > Ginsengibacter > Ginsengibacter sp. Next base: position 219 of record NZ_JBMQQG010000056.1, on the reverse strand, counting down.
TTTAACTTCTTCCAGGCAGTCTTCGGCTATCAATTTAGTAAAGTGCATCCCCATTAATTCAGCAAGTGAATAACCGGTCAAATGGAATGCTTTACTGCTCGCAAACGTAATACAGCCGTCTATCGAGGTTGTATACATGACAACGCCGGCATTCTCTATCAGGTTCTTGTAAATTAGCTGATTGGCGGAAAGTTCGTTTTCGGCATTGATAGATGCTAT
>NZ_JBMQQG010000055.1:0-63141 GCF_057362405.1 Ginsengibacter sp. | reverse complement strand
TTGGTTTGGCAAAAAAGCGGCAGAAGAATATGAAATCGGCATCAGGAAAAATATTGAGAACAAAAAACCCATCATCTCACCGTACGGGGTAAACGCAGATGGGCCGATAGATATATATTACAAGGCATCGAACATGCTGCATACCATTCGCCAGGTAATAAATAATGATTCACTTTTCAGAAATATTTTAAGAGGATTAAATAAAGCATTCTACCACCAAACAGTTACCAGCAAACAAATTGAAGACTATATTAGCAAAACATCCAAAATAGATTTCTCTAAAGTATTTGACCAGTATTTACGTACTATTAAAATTCCAACATTGGAGTATTCCATAAAAAACGGTATTCTTTCCTATCGCTGGACTAACGTTGTTCCCGGGTTTAATATGGCGGTAAAAATTTATAATGCAAAAGGAACGCTAATGTTTATCTATCCAAAAGAAAAGATGCAACAGTTAAAATGGAACATTGCGCGACTAAAAGTTGACGAAAATTTTTATATCTATACAAATCAAATTAATTAAAATAATTTAGTGCCTTAAACTCATCTATGTCGCAGATACGAAGGCAAAGTATCATCTCAACGGTTTTTGTTTACGCTGGCTTTTTTATTGGCTTTATTAATACCTACCTCTTTACCAGGCAGGGTTCTCCCTTCACGCCATCTCAATATGGTTTAGCATCCACTATTTTTATAGCAGTAGGTAACCTCATGTTTGCCTTCGCCAATATGGGAATGATTTCTGTGATCTATAAGTTTTATCCTTATTACAACGACAACCTGCCAAAAAAGAAAAATGATTTGCTAACATGGGCGCTTCTTATAAGCCTTATAGGATTTGGCTTTGTAATTATCGCTGGAATCATCTTTAAAAACCTGGTAGTGCAAAAATTCGGCGCACATTCACCTGAATTTATCCAATACTATTTCTGGGTTTTTCCTTTCGGGCTGTCGCTGCTGGTATATTCTATCCTTGAAGTATTTGCCTGGAATCTTCGACAATCAATTTTAACAACATTCTTAAGGGAAGTACTTTTTCGTTCATTAACTACCATACTTATTTTTCTACTAAGCCTTAAAGTCATCAATACCTTTGACACTTTCATCAAATTGTATGCATGCACTTACGGTGTTATTGCTTTGGTGTTGCTCATTTACCTCGTATGGAAAAAAGAACTGTATCTCCCATTTTCGATCAGCAGGGTTACTAAAAAATTTTACAAAAAGATTATTTCGTTGGCATCGCTGGTTTATTTTGGTGGCACTGTACTTATGATAGCCCAGTTTATTGATTCGCTGGTCATCATGTCCGTTCTGGGTACGGCCGCTGCTGGTATATTTAATCTTGGAAGCGTGGTTGCAGGTTTGGTTCAGGCCCCGCAAAGAGGCGCTATTGCTGCATCTGTGCCTGCACTTTCCCAGGCATGGAAAGATAAGGATTACCAAAAAATTACCCGCATTTATCAACGATCGGGTATCAATCTTCTCATTGCTTCTTTAGGTATTTTCTTAGTAGTGTGGCTCAACTATATTGATGCTGTAACAACTTTTAATCTTAAACCTGCCTATCTGCAATCGCAATGGATTTTTTTCTTTTTGGGAATGGCACGAATCATCGACTTAGGCACAGGCGTAAACGCACAAATTATCGGTACCTCTATTTTCTGGCGATTCGATTTGCTAAGTGGCATCATTCTGTTTGTACTAATAACACCACTGAGCTACCTCCTTGTTAAACATTTTGGCATCATAGGTGCCGGTTATTCCTACGTAATATCATTTACTATTTACAATCTTATCCGGATTATTTTTTTACAGAGAAAATTTAAAATGCATCCATTCAGTTATAAAACACTTTATGCAATTATTATAGCGGCGGTTTGCTTTTATATATGTTACTATACGTTTATGAATTTCCACGGCTTTCTGGCAATGGTTTTAAAAAGCATTGTATTTATTGCTCTGTATGGAGGCGCGATTATTTATTTTGATCTCACACCCGATGCATTGCCCGTAATTGAAAGTATTAAGAACAGGGCAAAAAAAATGCGAAAGTAGTCTTTGATATATTTACAAAATGAACCAGGACGATTTAATTAGCAAAACGGTAGCGTACGTAAAAAAAGAATTAGATGGCGCAGAAGGCGGCCACGACTGGTGGCACATTGAGAGAGTTTGGAAGAATGCAAAATTGATTTCTAAGTCTGAGTCCGTAGATATTTTTGTTGTAGAACTGGCGGCGCTTTTACACGATATTGCGGATGCAAAGTTTCATGACGGCGATGAAAATATAGGCCCTGAAAAAGCAAAGCTGTTTCTTGAGTCCCATTCAATAGACAATGAGATTATCCATCATGTTGAAAACATTATCGGGAACGTTTCATTTAAGGGAGGAAATTTTAAGAATGATTTTCATTCGATGGAGTTAGCCGTTGTGCAGGATGCTGATAGGTTAGATGCTATGGGTGCTATTGGAATAGCGAGAGCTTTTAATTATGGAGGGTTTAAAAACAGGGAAATTTATAACCCTGCAATTACTCCTGATCTGCAAATGAACAAAGAAGCTTATAAAAAAAGTAACGCTCCAACTATCAATCATTTTTATGAAAAACTACTATTGCTAAAAGAACTGATGAATACTGAGACGGGAAAAAGATTGGCTGAAGAAAGACATCGATTTATGCAATTTTTTTTGGAAGAATTTTATAGCGAATGGGAAGGGAAGAGATAATGTTACCGATGCTCATAAAATATAAAAGGGATTTTCAAAATCCCTTGTGTTTTATATTGAACTCTTTCCGGCAAGAAACCTTCAACGGTTACCCCGCATAGCAATAAGCGCATCCGTGTTCCTGCGCTCTGCCTACGGCCCATACACCCGACGGAACAATTTGTATTCCTGGTAATACTCCGGACTTCCAATCGTCATATACCGTTTTCGGATCCATCTTCATTTTGTCTGCGGCTACGGCGCTAAGCACAGTCAACGCCATGTTGCAAACGCAAATCATAATTCCATGATCCTGCAATTGATTAATGCCTATCTCCACATTACCTATACCCGGCACTTTAAAATCGCCCGGTTTTGGCTGCCAATACATATTCCTTGTCGATGGCGCTTTTGTGACAGGATCTTTTACATTAAAGAATTCGCCAAACTTATATTTTTCCCAAAGACGACTTTCCATTGCATAGCCAATTGTTTCATGACGTAGTACCAAAACAATACCCAGGTCGTTTTCGGAGGCGCCGGTCATAGTATTGGTGAGTTGATAAATCTTTGGCCAGGCAAAAGTGAGCGTTTCATTTGGTGCAACTGCATCAAATACAATTCTGTGCTTCCCTTTTTTGTCGAGCTGATTAAACCAGGCATCTGCATCATCAGTGCTGTTTTCCAGTGGCGAAGCAGATAATTTAAATGGTGGCGCAAAAGTGGATAAACTTAATGCAGCAGCGCCCGTGGCTACATTCTTTAAAAATTTGCGACGATCATTAGCCTGATTGGAGAATTCCTTTTTCATTTTTTTTGAAATTTAAGATGAGTAAATCGTGGCTTCAGACATGAAAAAATACTATTTTTTTAATTTATATTATAATATTTTTCCTGATTTTTTAAAGGGTAAATTCCTAATTTGAAGAATGATTTTCGATTGCATCGTAATAGGTAAAGGACTAATAGGTTCTGCCGCTGCCAGGTATCTCAGCCAATCGCAAAGCAACGTGGCCGTTATCGGGCCTGAGGAACATCCTGATGTGAGTAAAGCAATTGTGTTTTCAAGCCATTACGACCAGGGACGGGTTCAGAGAATTATAGGAACTGACCCGGTGTGGACTTTACTTAATCTTCAATCTTCGGACCAATATAGTTTTCTTGAAAAAGAAACCGGAATCACTTTTCATTCGGGAGCTGGTTGTCTTTATGTAAATCCTGCAGGTGCGGACAATTATCTTGAACAAGTAGAAAAGCAATCCATCCAGTTTAAATTGAAATATGATTTTTTTAGAAACGGTGATGCAATTGAAAAATCTTTTAATGATTTTAATTTCCCGGCGTCATCACAAGGGATATTTGAAAGCTCACCATCTGGCTATATAAATCCCCGACTATTGATCAAAGCCCAATTAAATTTATTTCGCAAAAACAATGGAACCGTAGTTGATGAAATAGCCAATGAAATTGAACACGAAGAAGACTACCTGCAAATAGAAACGATAAATGGAAATGCCTATAAGGCAAAAAAAGTATTGTTATGTCCCGGTGCATTTGTCAATTTTTTTAATCTTATAAAAAACAAATTGGCGCTGTCATTAAAAGGAGAAACCACGCTTTGGGCAAAAGTAAACGCAAAGGAAGCAGATCGTTTATCAAAGCTCCCTTCCCTATTATATGAAATAGAAGACGCTGCCTATAAAAATATTTACTTAATTCAGCCGGTTCTATATCCTGATGGAAATTATTATTTGAAAATGGGATGCAATTTGCCTGGAGATATTTATTTCGATAACATCGAAGATATACAGCATTGGTTTAGAAGCGGAACAAGTGATACTAATTTAGAAGTATTGAAAGATGCACTGTTAGAAATTATCCCGGGGCTTCAAACACAAGAATATTTCACAAAGAGATGCATTGTGAGTTTTACCAAACATCGAAAACCATATATAGGCCAGCTGGATGAAACCAGCGTATTTGTTGCATGCGGCGGAAACGGGTATTCCGCAATGTGTTCAGATGCATTGGGTAGCATTGCTTCGCACTTGCTGACTGAGGGTGAATTTCCAAAAGAATATTCCGCAGCCACCTTTCAACCTGTGTTTGCATAAGGTATATAAAAAAGGCTACCCTGGATTCGAGCAGCCTTTTCGTGTATTTGTCTCCGTTAGGTACAATTAATCTCCGGTCTTCACACGATTTTGTTCATCTGAAGCGCTGCCTGATTTTCTTCGCTGTTGATTTTGTAAGGGCTTCCCGAAACTATAAGTAAACGTTAACGATGCTGCCCGCGAATCACGCGTGTTTTTAATTCTAACATCAATATCCTGGTAATTTACATAGCCGGCAAAAACCTGTGAGTTAAAAATATCTCTCACACTCAATTTAAGGCTGCCCTTGTTTTTCATGATCTTTTTTTGGAGCCCTGCATCAGCACGCCACATTGGATTTGCGATGATCTGTCCTTCCAAACCTTTGGTGCGGTAGAATCCACTAAGTTCAGCGCTCCATCCTTTTTTAAATTTCAGTTGGTTACTGATGTTTGCAAAAAATGTAACGTTGTTTAACTTAAGATATCCGCCATCCAATTCTCCCTTATAGGTATCACTAATTACATTGGTATAAATATTCGTCGATAGAAATTTAGTTACCGGGAAGTAAGCGCTTACGGCAAGCCCGAAATCGGTTCTTGATGCGATGTTCTCTTTTGTGTCGAATGTAATTCTTTGGCTGGTGATTTGTTTAAGCACTTCAGTAAATACATTTTTTGTATGACTGTAGTTAATCGTCGTGGTTAAAAAATTATTATAAGTATGTGACAATTCAATATTATCAGTAAACTGTGGCTGCAGCAATGTATTGCCCACCTGGTAAGTGTAAGCGTCCAGGAAATAATAGAAAGGATTAAGATCCTGGTAATTTGGACGGTCAATTCTGCGACCATAGTTTATCGCAAATGTATTTTTCTTATTGGCTTCATAACTCACATAAACTGTTGGAAAAAGATTTACATAATTTTTATTGAATGTAGAATCCGCCCTTGTCGAATCGCCAACCTGGTGCCCGTAGGCATTGGTGTTTTCAGCACGAAGCCCTGCCTGGATTCCAAATTTTTTAATCTGCCTGCTATAGTTGATATATGCAGCATTGATGTTTTCTTTATAAATAAAATGATTTGTTTTGCCCTCATCAGTAACATAACCAGAGGACGTATTATTTTGGTACAGGGCATCATTATCGGTAGTAACATAACTGCTTTTTAAGCCCGCTTCAATTTTTGCAGATTTCTTTAGAGGAAAAGTGAAATCTGTTTTTGCTGCATATATGTTTATGTTGGAAGGCAATGTACCTTTCAATTCACTTTGCGGCATGGTAGGGTTATACATGGGATCGAGGAACTGGTTCGTTAAAAACTGGTTCCTGTTTTGATAGTAATTCAGGTAATCAAGATCAATGGAATACTCTTTGCCTGTTGTATCAAACTTGTGACGAAGATTTACATTTAACGACACATTGTTAGATTTACTTTTTTGAGTGTTATCAGCAATGAGGATGGAATCAATAGATTGCTGTGAATCTTCCAGTAGAGTTTTGTTTAACCCGTTGTTATCACCAGGATTAAGAAATCCGGAAAAAACTATTCCCGCGGTCGTTTTTTTATTTGCATAAAAATCTAATCCAACTTTAATATTTTGCCAGGTTGAGCTGTGTTGCATTATGGTTTCCTGGTTGAAAATAGTTTGCACTTGCTTACTGAGTGTATCCCGGAACTTGCGATAGATGGAAAGGTCCTGCCAGCCTTTCCAATACGAATAATCAATATTGGCAAATGCATTTATTTTGCCCTTGCGATAATTTAAATTGATGCTGTTACTCGTGCGTGTGTATTTTGCCTGGGTTATTCCGGCTGTGATGCTTCCGTTTAAGCCCTTTAACTTATTCTTCTTCGTCTTAATATTTATGATACCTGAATTGCCGGCAGCATCATATTTTGCGGATGGGTTCGTCATAATTTCAATCTGGTCAATTGCTGAAGACGGCATATTTTTCAAAAGATTGGTCAACTGTTCTCCACTCAGGTAGGATGGCCTGCCATCCATCATTATTGTAACACCTTGTTTTCCTTTAAGGCTGATGTTACCGTCTTTATCAACTGTAACTCCAGGAGATTTTTCCAGCACTTCCAGGGCAGTGGTACCGGCGTTGGATATAACTGCGTCCACATTAATTACTGTCCGGTCAATCTTTCTTTCAATAAACGGCTTTTTTATTGATGCGGTAACACTTACGTCTGCAAGTGTCTTTGCAATAGTTGCCAGTTGCAAAACACCAGCCTTAGTCGGCGAAGCACTGTTAACTCTTACGGTAGAACTATACGTCTGCCTGTGGCCAGTAGAGGTGGCCAATAAATAATAAGTTCCGAAGGGAACATGTTCAAACAGGAAATTACCTGATTTATCTGCGAGGTTTATTTTAACCAGGGATGAATCTTTTATTTTATAAAGTGAAATTGTGGCTGCGTCAATGATTTTTTGATCTCCGCCGTCAATTACTTTTCCTGAAATACTTCCTTCGGGAGGCTGGGCTAAGGCAATCGTTGAGAAAACTATCAGGAAGGTAATAGTTAGAGTTAATCTGGTCATGTTCAAAATATTTTAAAATACTATGTTTAGAATATTACATCACAAAACTAAGTACTTTGTTTAGCATAGTACATAATTATACTTGGAAGGCAATATTCTTTTATGACCGGTACCGCTTGAAAGAAGTAATACGCTTAACAACATTCGATTGTTACCGCAGCAATGTAGAATTCGTGAGAGGAAATGTTCTGGCAATTCTAAGTAAGATCAATCAATTAACTTCTACAAATCAATATTGAATATTAGACCAGGCACCTGGTAATGCAACCTAAACTGTTCGGGAAGCAAATCGCCGTTTGAAGATTATTATTCCAATTAACCCAGTGGCAACAAGCGCAGCAGAGATCAATTCCGCCTGAGTGGGATGAATCCCAAATATTGAATAGGTCGTGTTTACGCGAATTGTCTCAACTGAAAATCTTTCAATTCCATTAAGGATAAGATAAATGCAAAACATAGCCCCGGGAATTTTTATTCGCCTTCGGATTAACCAGAGAAACAGAAATAGCAATGAGCAAGTAAGCGTTTCGTAAAAAGGTGTGGGAAATACCGGCTGTGGCAAAGCACGGCAATACCGGCCCTCACAATCATTTAGCAAGATCCCGTCTTCATTTACATTGTGTGGATAGGTGAATGCAAACATCCATTTGGGCAAGAACGACGGACCTTTAAAACTTTTATGGGGAACTTTATCGAGAGACTCTGCATGCCGGTCAGTAACATTTACTGTATTGCCTGAAGGGTCGGTTACTGATCCATTTAAAAAATAAGCGGCGTTTTGTTGCAATTTAGCATTAAACTCTTGTGGTGTTGCGGCTACTACATGTCCCGGTACGTCGCTTATATAGGCACTATTATAAATGCCCCAGTCACCATCGCCGGCAACCTGGCAACCGATACGGCCAATAGCATAGGCGATCATAAGCGCCGGCGCTGCTGCATCCGTAAGATGCAAAATACTAATACCCTTTTTTGAGGCATAAGCGCAAATAGCAATAGCAGCACAAATGAGGCCGCCATAAAAAGTAAGTCCGCTTGGTGAAATTAAATTGCCAATTGGGTTTTGTATGAACCTGTCCCAGTTTTCAAGGTTATCGAAAAGTTTGGCGCCAATAATTCCAAATACCAAAGCAAATATAACCATATCGCCTACCCTATCGTGCGGCCAAACTCTTATAATACGTTTTTCCGGTGTTACAAGTTTCTGTTTGCTTTTTTCGCGATATTTAAAATACACTAAAACAGCAGCTAATATTATTCCGCCAGCCCAACTGCCCGACGAAGAAAAAATATAATCCTGTATATCGATGTTTTGCGAACGGCTCGCGATAAAAACTCCAATTAATTTATATCCAAAAATAAAACCTACCAGTCCATTTATTATAAGATCCAAAAAAGAAGCGGGCTTGCCTGCCGTAATGCTTTCTTCGCGTGGTTGCAGGAGACCCTGTTTTTCTTTACGTTTAAGCTCAACCGTTAGAAAGTAAGCGGCAGCAATAAAAGCCAATGCAACAAAAATTCCGAAGGTGTAAAAAATTTTAAAGGCATTGATTTTCCATCCAAACCAATCGTTAATAGCATAGTATAAATTTGGATACATATCAGCCTTTTAGTTTAGAAAAATGAGTTGCGTGGTTTATTATACCTGGTAAGATAAGGGATAGAATGATGAAAAATCTACGGTTACTAAGAAACAAAATCAAAAATTTTAATTCAACAATATTCTTCAAAGGCAGCGGTAAGATTATTTGCAATCATTTGCGCTGATCTTCCTTCAATACTATGCCTCTCTATAAAATGAACGAGTTTCCCGTTTTTAAATAATGCAATAGATGGAGAAGAAGGAGGGTAAGGAAGTAAGTGTTCGCGAATATGATTAACAGCTTCGATATCAAAACCTGCAAAACTGGTAGTCAAGCGGTCAGGCTTTTTTGAACTGATTTCTACAGCATGCAATACACCTGGTCTCGCTGTACCTGCCGAGCAACCGCATACAGAATTGATAACGACCAAAGTTGTGCCTTCCTCACTAATGGCTCTATCTACTTCCTCATTGGTTGTCAATTCGGTAAACCCTTTATCAGTCAACACTGCTTTCATAGGTTTTACAATTTGCTCAGGATACATTTTGAAAATTTTAGAGTGCAAATTTACAGTAGTTAGATATTAATAAATCATTGTTTTTATAAACGTTTGTGAAATTTTGTCGTGCAATAAATCTTTATGCGCCATAGTGTCTTATAAAATATTTACAATTGACACAAAAACTCAAGTGGTACTTAATTTGATCTTACAGGAGAAATTAAAAATTAAATATATGACATACGTAAAATTCAACCAGCCATCATTGAAATCCTTGGATAGTTTCTTTGATAACCTGTTAAATGAAACTCCTGCGGTTCAAAGCAACGGATTCAATTTTCCGCCCGTAAACATTTCTGAAACAAAAGACAATTTTGAATTGGAATTTAATGTACCGGGAAGAAACAAGGAAGATTTTAAAATAACAGTTGACAAGAACATACTTACTGTTTCTTTTGAGAAAAAAGAAGAAGTTAAGGATGAAAACAAAAAGCAGGTTAAAAGAGAATTCACATTGCAACCATTCAAAAGATCTTTCACTTTAGATGATAAAGTTGTTGCAGATAACATCGCCGCTAAGTATGAAAACGGATTGCTTTTATTAAGTATCCCTAAAAAAGAAGAAGTTAAAGTTGAAGCAAAACAAATTGCGGTTAACTAAGTTTTATTGAATAAACGTTGATTGGTTAAACCTTCCCGTTTTCGGGGAGGTTTTTTATTTGTAGCCGAGTATCTTAAGCATGCTTTGAGCGCTCTGTTCTTTCGCATATACCCAATCAATTAATTTCCCATTTTTATCTCGCTCGAGAACTATATATTTTGGCGAAGGAATGAGGCAATGCTTTATACCTCCGTATCCACTTATCTGGTCCTGGTAAGCACCTGTGTGAAAAAAGCCAACATATAAAGGTTCTCCGTTATCAATCTTTGGCAAAAAAACTTCGTTTATATGCTCTTCGGAATCATAGTAATCATGGCTATCGCAGGTTATACCGCCAAGGGTTACACGCTGATATTCGCTATTCCATTTGTTTATGGGCAACATTAAAAATTTCTCGCCAATGCCCCATGTATCGGGTAGCGTTGTAATAAATGATGAATCTATCATGTACCAGGTTTCCCGGTCATTTTGCTTTTTTTCTTTTTCAACGCTGTAAATATGCGCCATGCTTTCTCCAACTGTAAAGCTTCCAAATTCGGTGTAAATATTTGGCATGGGAACCTTGCTTCGTTTACATCCAACCTTTATATTTCTTACAATCTCGTTAATCATAAACTGGTAATCATATTCAAAGCCTAGTGAGTGTTTTATCGGAAAACCGCCGCCTATATTGATGGAATCAAGCTCAGGACAAATTTTTCGCAGCTGGCAATACAGGTTAATAATTTTGTTGAGTTCACTCCAGTAATAAATGTCATCCTTTATTCCTTTGTTTAAAAAGATATGCAGCATTTTTAACTCGAATCTATGCTCATTGCCTTCAATTTCATCTACATAAAATTCAAGAATGTCGCGGCTGCGCATACCCAGCCGGGACGTATAAAATGGGAATGTAGGCTCTTCTTCTGCGGCTACCCTTATCCCAATTTTGAAAGGCACTCTTACTGATTTGCGATAAGCCTTTAATTCATCTTTATTATCAAGAATAGGAATAACATTTTTAAAGCCGGTGTTAAGCAATCTTGCGATGCGGCTGATGTATGGCTTTTGTTTAAACCCATTGCAGATGATAAAAATATCTTTGTTGATTTTCTTTGCCTCATACAATTTATTGATGATCTCTATATCGTATGCGTAAGATGTTTCGAGATGAATATTACTCTTAAGGGCTTCTTCAACGATAAAGGAGAAGTGAGAACTTTTGGTGCAATAACAATAAAAATACTGGCCTTCGTATTTATGTTTTTTAAAAGCATGCGCAAACATTTTCTTTGCTTTGCTTATCTGCTGCCCGATCTTGGGCAGGTAAGTAAATTTTAAAGGAGTTCCATATTTGTCGATTAATGCTTTTACGTCTACGTCGTTGTATTGCAGGTAGTCATCTTTTAAGTTAAAATCTTGCTGGGGGAAATTGAAGGTTTGATTAACTAACTCGAGGTAACTATTATTCATTAATTTATATTATGTTTTCTTTAAAATTTTTACAAATGTAATTGAATGATATATTCTTTAAATAAAAAAAAGCCGTCCCAAAAAAATCGGGGCGGCTTTAAAACAAGTAGTTGCGTTATTATTTTACTGAAAGAATAAGATTTTTAAAACTCTCAGGTTCGTTCATTGCCATATCTGCAAGTATCTTCCTGTTAAGGTCGATATTTTTTTCTGACAGTTTGTGAATGAATTGGCTGTAGGTCATTCCTTCTGCTCTTACAGCAGCGTTAATACGGGCAATCCATAAAGTCCTGTACTCACGCTTCTTAAGCTTACGGCCCACATAACTGTAGGTCATACCTTTTTCCATTACATTCTTAGCAACCGTATAAACATTTTTTCTTTTGCCATAGTAACCTTTGGCTGCTTTAAGAATCCTTTTTCTTCTTGCTCTTGATGCTACTGCATTTACTGAACGTGGCATAATTAATATTTTTATTTTTAAATCTTAGATTCAGGAATTCGCCCGGCTAAAATTTTTATTGATTTAATTGTTTTAGATTTTCTTCTTTCGAAGATGAGCTTTATTTCATTCGAAGTAGGCGCATCACAAATGGACGGTTGGCATCGCTCACCATACCTTTCTTGCGTAAACTGCGTTTACGCTTGGTCGTTTTTTTTGTTAAGATGTGGCGCTTGTAAGCCTTTTGAAATGTAATTTCACCGGTACCGGTTACTTTAAAGCGCTTTTTGGCGCTGGAGTTGGTTTTAACCTTTGGCATTTTTTTACTATTTTATTTTACACCCTCGCCGGCGTCCCGAACGGACGGGAACTTATGGAGCCATGTGGGCAATATGTTTTAAGAAACCCTGTTAGGCCAAAACATAAAATGCTTAACGGGGTGCAAATGTAGGATTTTATTTTGAAAAAATGCAAGGTAATTAACGTCACTTTATGCCGGTGTTGGCCTGCTGGTTTTGGCTGGCAAACACTTTCTTTAGGATATCTGTAACGCGGGCGGCAGGATCTTTCCTGATTTTTTGTTCTTCCAGCCCAATATGATAAAACAGGCCATCCAATGTTTTTTGAGTTACATAAGCGGTAAGATCAGTATTTACAGGATTTGTACTGAACTGGTTATAAATAGAAAATACGTCTTTCCAATATTTGGTGGCATTTGTATTATTCAACGATTTGGAGATAACAGGAGTGAAAGCGGTGATCAGTTCAGGGGTGGTTTTTTGCTTTAAATAATCGGTGGCGGCAAAATCTCCGCCCCTTAAAATTCCAAAGGCATCCTGAATAGTCATTTGTTTTATGGCATTCAAAAAAATATTTCCAACATATTTGGAAGCATCTTCAGCAGCCCTGTTCATGGATAATACTGATTTATCGACAACGCTTCCAAAACCTACATCGCGTAACGTTTTTTCAACTTTTTGCGCTTCAGGTGGCATCAATATTTTTACAGCTATATCCTTATAAAATCCGTCTGTTACACTTAAAATACGAGTTGAAGAATCTGTTCCTATTTTTAACGCTTCTTTCAAGCCTTGAACTACTTCATCGTTAGTGAGGCTGCCACTTCCCATACTATTTAAAATATTTTTTGCTGTATCACAGCCGGTTAAACAGGAGAAAATAACGACACTAAAAAGAGATATTTTTTTCATAAATATTTTTTGAATTATGAATTACATTATAAAGACATTGTATGAGCCCGGTAAACTCTTATTTTGTAACCGGCGGCCGCTTTTTATCATCGTCTTCATGGTAAAGATCATGCATGTTCTGAACCTTCAAATGATCATACAGCGAGTGTTTATCAACAAACATTGAAACGAGGCTGGCGATGAGCCCTGCAATCATCAGATGGAATATTACGTTGTGCCGGTCAGTCATTTCAAGTACTAAGATTGCAGATGTAAACGGGGTGCGGGTAACCCCTGTAAGAAAACCCACCATGCCACATAATATGAGCAGGTTGGCATTATTTGCTGACACCTCTAACCATCCCGCTATGAGTGAGCCAACACCAGCTCCGGCACCTAATGATGGTGCGAAGATTCCTCCGGCAGCACCGGTTGTAAAACTAAGGATAGTACCCACAATTCTATATATTGCAGTATACCACTCTACATTTTTGTCGGTGCTGAACAGAGAAGTGGTCATAATTTCCTTGCCAGACCCGAGTACACGCGGATCGAAAAAAAATGCGATCGCAGCAATTATCACAGCGCAAGCTAAAACATACAATATGTGCTGATAATGAAATTTAAATTTTTGTTTCCACCGAATAATAATCAGGATAATTTTCGACATGGTGCTGCCCAACAAACCCGCCGACACCGCAACTAATATCAATGGAAGAAATATGAATTTCGAAAGGCCGGTAACGTCCGGATAGCCGAGATACAAGTAGGGGCCTAACAAGCCCTGTGCTGTTAACCCTGCTATAATTACAGCTGTAAATAAAGCAGTCTTAAAATAACTAATATGCGTCTTGGTAAGTTCTTCTACTGCGAATACGATTCCTCCGAGTGGTGTATTAAATGCCGCGGCGAGTCCCGCTGCCGCACCAGTCATAATCATATTACGCTTGGAAATTTTGGGCCACCACGATGGCAGCCACTCATTAATTTTTCTAAAAATAGCTCCGGCAATTTGTATAGTTGGTCCCTCCTTTCCTATAAGGCCGCCGCCAAGTATCATTAAAAAACTCGAAATGCCCTTTACAAAAAAAACTTTCAGGCTTAATAGTTTGGTTACTTTCTTGTCATCTCGTGGAGTTGCGAGTTCAATAGCCGCCATAATTTCCGGGATACCGCTTCCACGGGCGTGCGGCGCAAAAAACTTCACTACCCAAAACGCAAGCAAAAAACAAACCGGAGTTACAATAAAGATTAACCAGGAATGCTGGTGAAAGATATTTAGATTTTTGCCTTCTAAATATGCAAATACTTTGGAGTAGAATACGGATACCAGGCCCGTTATGAGTGACGCCACCCAAAACGGAAGCGCCTGTAGAATATTTTGTTTTATTTTTTCATTCTTTATCCTGTCAAATGTTCTTTTTAAAATTCTTCTGATTTTTAGGATTGCCATTAATTTTTAGTTTCCGATCTTTTTTAGGTTGAAATAAAATTTCCGTCAAGATACTATTAAAAAGTAAATACGCATGCGTCAATTAATAACAGGCGATACTACAATAGATAATTATTAAATAAATTCCCTCAATTCACATACATCAAACCAATTTGTATGCCGAAGCCTTTACTGATTTCCCAATAAAAAAAGTGCAGGTTTGAGATTTGCTTTTATATAACCTCCCAATTTGTCGCATTACTACGACAATTCATCGACTGTTTATTTACACTTCCGATAACATTGTATTTTTTCATCTGCACTTATTTGTAATTACCTTCGCGAAAATTTAATAAAAAAAGTATCTGCTGCTAAAATGTACGAAAAGTTTTTAAGGTATATAGAAAGAATAAATCAATGGCGCAAACTTAGAATCTCCAATTCAAATTTTTTAATTATTGCTGCTGCGGTAGTAGGTATTATGGGGGGAATTGCTGCTTCTGTTTTAAAAGAACTCACACATTCTGTAGCTACCTTTCTTCAAAACGATTTACACTGGGAGTATAAATATTATCTCTATTTTTTCTTCCCGCTCATTGGCATATTACTAACAGTAATATATATACGCACATTTATCCGTCGCAGCAAGTTTCAACATGGCATTGCTCCGATATTGTATAATATTTCTCACAATTCCAGTAAACTTGATTTTCATAATATTTATAGCCAGGTCATAAGTAGCGCCCTTACTGTGGGGCTGGGTGGATCTGCCGGGCTGGAGGCCCCTTCTGTTTCAAGCGGCGCATCGATAGGTTCCAACATAGGGCGTTTTTTTGGATTGAACTATCGCGATACTTCCCTCTTGCTGGCTTGTGGCGCAGCGGCGGGAATTTCGGGGGCCTTCAATAGTCCCGTAGCAGGGATGATCTTTGCCATCGAAGTAATTATGCCAGAATTTTCTATTCCCGCTTTTATCCCTTTACTCATTGCATCGGCATTTTCTTCAGTTGTTTCACAACTTATCTATAAAGAACCACTTTTTGTGTTTGTTACGCGGGGAGATTGGGTTTTGAACGCCTTTTGGTATTACATTGTATTCGGCATTATCGTAGGCGTTTACTCCGTATTCTTTAGCCGGTTGAATACTTATTTGTCTGACGTTTTCGCCAAAATAAAAAACAGGTTCGGACGAGTTTTTATTGGAGGCATAACGTTGGGAATTATGATTGCTTTAATACCTACATTATATGGCGAGGGTTATATTACTATTCAGAAATTATTAGATGGCAACTATCAAACATTACTTACTAATAGCTTCTTCTCAAAATACCAAAACATCGCATGGGTGCTGCTGGCATTTGGCGCATTAACTGTGATAGGCAAATCATTGGCGTGCATTATTACCTTAGGCAGCGGCGGTAATGGTGGTATGTTTGGGCCAAGTATGGTCGTGGGTGGTTTAATTGGTTTTGTCTTTGCCTTTGGCCTCAATCAAACGGGCATGGTTAACCTAAACGTTACCAATTTTATTATCGCAGGAATGGCCGCTTCATTAAGTGGCGTAATGCATGCTCCGTTAACCGGCATTTTTCTCGCTGCCGAAATTACGGGAGGATATGCCCTGATGGTGCCCCTGATGATAGTGGCCGCCATTTCTTATTTTATCAACAAAGGCAATCTGAAATATTCCATTTATACAAAAGGATTGGCAGAACAGGGTAATTTGGTATCAACCGAAAACAAGGAGCACAATGTGCTTAGAAGACTGAAATTGAAATACCTTATAGAGAAGGACTTTGTAATATTAAGGCCCGATGAAACGCCACGCAGCAGGAGCTCGGACATTATTCATACAACCAAAAATATTTTCCCGGTTGTTACATACGAGGGCGAATTAACGGGCATTATTTTCAGTGATCAGTTATTGGAATTACTTGTGAGCAACAAACCCGAAGATCACAATCGATTGATAAAAGATATTGCTCAGCCACCAGATAAAATTGTTAATATAAATACCTCAATGTTTGAAGTGATGCAAATTATGGATAGCCTTGATTTCCGCATTTTGCCTGTAACCGGACCGAACAATATCTACCTGGGATTCGTTACAAAAAACAGCATCTTCAACAAATACCGGCATATTTTAAAGAGGCACGAGAATGAATAACAACCTACATGATGATTCATTGGCAACTGGTTCGGGAAAAAATACCATAAAGAAATTGGAAAAAGTTTTTGCCGGTATTAAAAAGTTCCCTGTTTAAATTCATAAATATTAAAATATATTATTCCGATTCGAAAAAATACTTTAAAAATGATTTATGGCAGGCAGAAGATCGCTTTTTAGATCCATTTTAATTTTACTAAATACAATTGTGATTATTGCTTACTTAATCACATGCCTTTCGCCATTTGCAAATACTGGTGAGGACTGGTTTTTAGCATTACCCGGCCTTGTTTTCCCACTAATATTTTTTGCGCTTGTATTCTTTATTATATTATGGTTCTTCTTAAAACCGAAGTGGGGGTGGGTTTCGTTAATCTTTTTATTATTGGGAATCCAACAAATTTTTGCTGCATTTGCTTTTCATTTTCCTGCAAAATTTTCTCCTGGAAAAAAAGCTAACACTTTACGCGTTTTTCAATGGAATCTTTCCGGCTGGGGTGAAGGTAGTAGCAATGGAAACAATGAGAAATATTATCAGGCCCTAATGATGGATTTAATAAAAGACCAGAATGCTGACGTACTCTGTTTTGAAGAATTTTATGACCGGATTACGCCTGGCAATATTGAACCCAATATTGCCAGCTTAACAAATATGGGATATTCCTATCATTATTTTGTTGCCACAGAATCAATAAAAAATGAAAGCGAATCCGGTATCGCAATATTCTCACGATATCCCATCATCGCCTCAGCAAATTATAGTTTCAATAAAGATTCCACCATGAGTGAACACTTACTTTATAGTGACATAAAAGTTGAACAAAAAACTTTCAGAATATTTGCCACGCATTTGCAATCTGTCCATTTCCAGGAAAAAGAATATGAAAGCTTAAGCAGAATGAAACATGGGCATGAAAGCGGATTCCGTGATTCGCGAACGATCGTTTCAAAATTAAAACGCGGATATGTGTCCCGTTACAGGCAGGCAGTGCTTGTGAGCCAAAAAATTAAAGAGAGCCCCTATCCATCTTTTATCTGTGGTGATTTTAATGATGTTCCCAATTCCAGCACCTATTTTAAAATAAAAGGAAATTTACAGGATGCCTTTTTACAAAAGGGCTTTTTCATTGGCCGCACATTTCGTTATATTTCTCCCACCTTAAGAATTGATTACATTTTGGCCGATAAACAATTTACCGTAACTCAGTTCCAACGCATAAAAGTACCCTATTCAGATCATTATCCTGTAGAAGCAGACCTGCAATATTGATATCTAACGGTGAGGTATAAGTGAATAAATCAGGCCCGCTATTTCGCAAGCCAACCCATGCTATCCATCCAGTTTTCGCATAGCGCCATCCAGTCGCCCTTATTGGTAGGATTATGCATACCAAAGCCATGTCCGCCTGCCTTATATATATGCATCTCAGCAGGTGTTTTATATTTTAACAGCGCTTCATAAAATGCAATACTGTTCATTACCGGCACAGTGTTATCATCAGTAGCGTGGACCAGAAAAGTGGGCGGTGTCTGTGCAGTCACCTGCATTTCGTTTGAGAAAGAATCAATCAAATTTTGAGGCGGATTTTTCCCAATGAGCTGGTCCCTCGAGCCTATGTGACCTATCTTATCCTGGAAACTAATTACCGGGTAAATTAATATTGCAAAGTCAGGTCGAAGAATGATGTTGTTTGGATTCTCAATGTAACTATGCTGAAAATGCGTAGCTGCGGTTGAAGCCAAGTGTCCCCCGGCAGAGAATCCCATAATGCCAGTTTTAGCCGGATCTACGTTCCACTCTTCTGCGTGCATACGCACTAATTGAATTGCTCTTTGTGCATCCTGCAATGGTCCGATTTTTTTATCCAACATTGAAGAGTCGTTTGGCATACGGTATTTTAGAACGAATGCAGCAATTCCCATTTCATTAAATCTCCTGGCAACGGCAAAGCCTTCTTTCACGATTGAAGTAACCCAATATCCTCCGCCAGGACAAATGACAACGCCGGCGCCGGTGGCTATTGATTTGTCAGGCAAAAAGATAGTTAGCGTTGGCTTTGAAGTAAAGTGCACAATAGTATCTCCATTATCCTGTGGTTCCCATACTTCTTTTGTCGTGTATGGTTTACTGTTAGGAATGCTACCGTCATATAACGGAATGGTTTGTTGTGCATACATTTCCTGCATAAAACAAATTATAAGCAATGAAATTAGAAATATTTTTTTCATATAATCAATTCGCTAATACATACAATTTCGGATATTTTTTTTATTCTTAGGTAATCTTTACAACGCCATTTCCAATGCAAGGCTGAAAAAAACCCTTGGAAGAAAGATGTCCCAAGATAGCCTCTGAATTTTTAATTCCTCGATAAAAAATTGTGACATTAATAAAATAAGAAATACAATTAATATCCGGCTCTTTTAAAGGCCAGCGCTGAAAATGAACATAGACAAAGCAAAACTTTCCCCGGTGTTAATATCAATCGCAGAAAATGGTACATGGAATTAAAAATTCGACCCAACTTTCGTTTGCATACAGAAGTAGAAAATAAAATCATTCCTTGAGACGAGGGTTTGAATTAGTCGGACGCTTTTTCATAATGAAGGCAAACGACACCCGACGTGAACTGATTATTTTTAACAAGTTTAAGTTTGATTCTGTTTTGAATATTTTTAAATAATGAAATTCCGTCTCCTAACAGAATCGGATTTACAAAAAGCCAGTAATCATCAATTAAGTTTTCCTTCATGAGAGTATGTGCAGCAGAAGGGCTTCCAAAAATTATAATGTCCTTACCTTCCCGCTTTTTAAGTTTCACAATTTCGTTTGGTACATCATCACTTATAATTTTTGTATTGTGCAAATTGGCACCTTCCATCGTTTTTGATAATATAACTTTATGAACTTTTTTGTACCAGGCAGAATGTTCAATGTCGTGTTTTGATGCGTCGGGCTTTTCGGCGGCAGTTGGCCAATAACTTTCCATCATTTGATAAGTTACTCTTCCATACAAAGCTGTAGTTGCTTCATTTGTTCTTGTACCAACAAAATCAAAAATTTCTTCATCAACCGTAATCCAATCCATTTCGCCGTTAGGTCCTCCAACAAAACCATCGAGCGACACATGCATAAATAACACAATCTTTCTCATATCTTATTTTTTGCTTTTTAAAAATAATAATTAATAAAGAAACGGATGATCTTATAAATATGAATAGCTTCCCATTTGTTCACTGCAATTGCAAACCAATAATTAGTTGCGATGCAATGATACCGCATCTAAATATTTCCCTTCTTTAATTCATCTGCAGCATGATTAGCAGCTCTTGCGGTTAACGCCATAAAGGTGAGTGAAGGATTTTGCGTACTGGTTGACGTCATGCAAGCGCCGTCTGTTACAAACACGTTGTTGCAGTTATGAAACGCATTCCATTTATCGAGTAACGAAGTTTTAGGATCCTTCCCCATTCTGCAGCCGCCCATTTCATGAATATCAAGACCGGGCGCTTGATTGCTATCATTTTGCCGAATATTCTTACAACCGGCTTTTTCAAACATCTCTGTAGCAACGCTAAAGAAATCATTCATACTTTTCACATCATTATCGTCGTAATCAACAGAAGTAATCAATTGCGGCATATCCCATGCATCTTTCTTATCGGCACTTAATCTTACATGATTGGATTCTTTAGGAATCGTTTCTCCCTGCATCATCACGCTTACATACCAGCCGCCGGCTTCAGACAACGCATCTTTAAAAGCTTCACCCAATCCATCTGCATAACCGTATCCCCTGCCTGCCCCAAAAAATACCATGTAACCACGAAGAAAATCAGTTTCCTGTTTATGAACATTTCTAAAATTAGGCATCATGGGCTGCGTAGGTCTTCGCCCATAGTAATATTTATCCGGGGGTCCATCGTATCCAGCGTTTACAGTTCCCCGGTAGTTTTGAAAGGCAATGTATTTTCCCAATAACCCATTGTCGTTTCCAAAGCCGTTGGGAAAGCGATGAGAAGTTGAATTGAGTAAAAGTAAATTAGTATTCAGGCAGGCCGCATTTACGAAAATGATCTTTGCAAAAAATTGAGTGGTTTCTTTTGTGATGGCATCCATTACATTCACGCCAATTGCTTTCCCTTTCGCATCATCATATATAATTGAATGGACAACAGTATCGGGCCTTAAAGATAAATTACCTGTTTTCAGCGCCCACGGAATGGTGGATGAATTAGAACTGAAATAACCGCCAAATGGGCATCCCCTCTCACACTTACTCCTTGCCTGGCATTGGTTGCGGTTCTGCTGAATATGAATTTCTTTTGGTTGTGTTAAATGAGCGCATCGGCCCTGCACAACGAAACGGTCTTTATAGTTTGCCATTATCTTGGCACTGATATCTTTCTCAACGCAATTCATTTCCCACGGTGGCAGAAATTCACCGTCGGGTAACGTGTCTATTCCGTCGAGGTTGCCACTAATGCCGGCAAATTTTTCAACATACGCATACCACGGAGCCAAATCATCATAACGTATAGGCCAGTCCGTTGCAAAACCATCACGGGCAGGGCCTTCAAAGTCATACTTGCTCCACCGTTGTGTTTGCCTTGCCCACAGCAAACTCTTGCCGCCCACCTGGTAACCCCGTATCCAATCGAATGGCTTTTCCTGTATGTAGGGATGTTCTGTATCTTTTACAAAGAACTGCTGCGTGGCCTCACTAAAGGCATAGCATCTGCTAACAACCGGATTTTCTTTTGTGATGCTTAAAGGCATTTTTAATCGATGAGAAAATTCCCACGGACCTTTTGTTGCCGTTGGGTAATCTTTCAAATGAACCACATTTCTTCCACGTTCCAGCAACAACGTTTTTAAGCCTTGCTCGCATAACTCCTTTGCGGCCCAACCGCCGCTGATTCCGCTACCTATAACAATGGCATCGAATGTGTTTAGCGCTTTTCCTTTTAAATTAATATAAAGTGAATCTGGCGGCAATTTATTAGTGTTTATTTTCTCCGAAAAAAGAATATTCTGCTAATATACAAACCCAACGTCTTCAACAATCATTTAGCAATAATTTACCTCATTCAATTTACCTAAACAATACGCTATTAAACCAAATATTGATTCCGGATTAATTAGTTGATAGATTTTACCGTTTAATCTCTATTGCTCACTAAAGACTTATTGCTGATTGGCTGCGGGATGGTAGCGAAAAGCCTGGTGACGGTTTTGTAGCCTGGCTTTGTGCCGGACTTGCAGCGAACAGCCCGATCAAAAGCTGATTAAAGATATCAACGATGATAGCCCCAAATAAAAATCCCTTTGCATTGCTGCAAAGGGATTGTATTTTTTACATTGTACATCAAACATTGTACATCGTACATAGAATTAATATCCCATGTCACCCATTCCACCGCCGCCCATTGGAGGCATTGCTGGTTTGTCTTTTTCAGGTTTGTCAGAAATTACACATTCGGTAGTTAATAACATGCCTGCAATTGACGCTGCATTTTCTAATGCAATACGGGTAACTTTTGTAGGATCAATTACGCCTGCTGCCAAAAGTTTTTCGTAAACTTCCGTACGTGCATTGAAACCAAAATCACCTTTGCCTTCTTTAATCTTTTGTACAACGATGCTGCCTTCAATTCCACTGTTTATAACGATCTGGCGAAGAGGTTCTTCAACAGCCCGTTTCACAATCTGGATACCGGTAGTTTCATCTTCATTTTCACCTGTAAGCTTGTTAAGGCTCTCAATAGCACGAATGTAAGCAACACCACCGCCTGGTACAATACCTTCTTCAACAGCAGCTCTTGTTGCATGAAGTGCATCATCAACACGATCTTTCTTTTCCTTCATTTCAACTTCTGTAGCTGCGCCAACATATAATACAGCAACACCACCGCTTAATTTAGCAAGACGTTCCTGTAATTTTTCTTTGTCGTAGTCAGATGTTGTTGTTTCAATCTGTGCTTTGATCTGGTTAACACGTGCCTGGATATCTTTCTTGGCACCTTTACCGCCAACGATAGTTGTGTTGTCTTTATCGATAGTAACTGAAGTTGCTTCACCAAGATAAGTCAGGTCAGCATTTTCCAGTTTGTAACCTTGTTCTTCGCTTATTACAATTCCTTTTGTAAGAACTGCCAAATCCTGTAACATTTCTTTTCTGCGATCGCCAAAGCCGGGAGCTTTTACAGCGGCTACTTTCAAAGTACCACGTAATTTATTTACAACCAATGTTGCCAAAGCTTCACCTTCGAGGTCTTCAGAAATTATTAAAAGCGGGCGACCAGCCTGTGCCACTTTTTCAAGAATATGAAGGATATCTTTCATAGTAGATACCTTCTTATCATAAATCAGGATGTAAGGATTTTGTAATTCAGCTTCCATTTTTTCGCTGTTGGTTACAAAATAGGGAGAAACATATCCCCTGTCGAATTGCATACCTTCAACAACTTCAACAGTTGTGTCAGTACCTTTAGCTTCTTCAACAGTGATAACGCCTTCTTTACCAACTTGTGTCATAGCCTGTGCGATCAATTTACCAATTGATTCGTCATTGTTGGCAGAAATAGATGCTACCTGCTCAATTTTGCTAATGTTATCGCCAACGGCTACTGATTGTTTTTTCAAATGAGCAACAACAGCTATAACAGCTTTGTCGATACCACGCTTCAAATCCATTGGATTAGCGCCTGCGGCAACATTCTTCAAACCTTCACTGATGATCGATTGTGCAAGAACTGTAGCTGTAGTAGTGCCATCGCCTGCAATATCAGCAGTTTTGGAAGCAACTTCTTTTACCATTTGAGCTCCCATGTTTTCAATGGGATCTTCCAGTTCAATTTCTTTGGCAACCGTTACACCATCTTTGGTTACAACCGGTGCACCGAATTTCTTTTCAATAACAACGTTACGGCCTTTAGGACCAAGAGTTACTTTGACGGCATTCGCCAAAGTATCTACGCCCTTCTTCATTTTATTGCGGGCTTCAATTTCAAAAAATATTTGTTTTGACATTTTATTAATGATTAAAGTTTAAAAAATGGGTTTACTTCACTTTCATTAAAATATCAGAAGCTCTCATAATTAAATAGTCAGCTCCATCAATCGTAATTTCTGTTCCACCGTATTTGCCATACATTACTGTATCGCCGGCTTTAATGTGCAGGGGAATCAACTGACCTGTTTGCTCAGCATATTTTCCTTTGCCAACAGCAACAACAGTACCCTTCTGGGGTTTTTCTTTTGCTGTATCGGGGATTATAATACCACCAGCAGTTTTTGTTTCAGCTGCGTTGGGTTTAACAAGAACTCTGTCATCAAAGAGTTCAAAATTGTCTTTTGCCATAATAGTAAAATTTTATTGATTTTTTTTTGTTGGGATGCAAATGTACACGAATAATCATACCAAAGCCTTTAATCAGTTTTGTTGTCATATTCGAAACAAACCATGGCAGAACTTAAGGCAAAGAATCAGCCAAAATTTCATAACGAGGGCCCAATATTGAAATTTGAAGCTTAAGAATGGGAAGGCCTATTTGATTCCCCAGGCAGCATTGATCGCATCTAACTGAGTTTGGGGCAAGCGGGAATATAAATAATGGCCGCTGGCATTTTTCTGCCTGAACGCCTCGTACAAGGTGACTGCACACGCTACGGAAATATTCAGCGATTTAATAATGCCCACTTGCGGGATAATAAAGTCACCATCAGAAAATCGGCGTATGTCTTCACTAACACCGAATGTCTCGTTGCCAAAAACAAGCGCCACCGATTCGGTAAGATTGAGAGAATACAAGTCAGCCGCCCCGTCACTTAAATGAGTTGTATAAATTTTATTATATCGTTTTCGAATTTCTTCAAAACATTCTTCCGCTTCGGTAAACTGGTGGATGGTCAGCCATTCTGCCGCTGTTGAAGAACTCCTGTAACCCCATTTCTTGTGAGGAGGAATGCGGTTATTTAAAATAAATACATCCTGGATTCCCACAGCATCACAGGTGCGCATAACCGCAGAAATGTTATGGGGATCAAATACATTCTCCAAAACGACCGTAAGATCGGGTTGGCGATGGCTAAGAACGGTGGTGAGGCGTTTGTATCGTTCAGGTGTCATATTTAAGTAAATACCGAAAGGTAATTAAATCAATGAATTTCGCATAACTTGTCTGCCATTAGATAATCATTTTTGACTGTTTTGTTCCAGGCTTAATTGCCATCCATAGAAATTTATTTTTTGCCGTTCGTTACTGTTTTACTTTTATAATTAAACTTATTTAAATGCTCAGAAAGATCTTCCTTTTTACTGTAGTATATTTTGCCATTTTTTCATGTAATAATAAAAAAGAGACGGTTGTAACAAAACCTGATGTGCTCGCTTCGAACCTCGATACGCTTGTAAAACCCGCAGAAGATTTTTTTGAATATGCTAATGGCGGCTGGATCAAGAGAAATCCAATTCCTGCCGATGAGAGAGGATGGGGAATTGCTTATGTCGTAAACGAAGAAAATCAGGAAAGGCTAAGGAATATCAGCGATTCTGTCGCAAAAAATCCCGGCGAAAAGGGAAGCGCTTCACAAATGATCGGCGACTTTTGGAAAGCCGCAATGGACAGCACGGCAATAGAAAAAGAAGGGACTGCAAAGCTGCAACCATGGTTTGATAAGATCAATGATGTTACAAACCTCAGCACTTTCATAAATGTTGTTGAAGATTTAAATAACATTGGAATTGAAACCGTTTTTAAAGATTATGTTTCGAGGGATGATAAAAACAGTGATGTTGAAAGCTTCAAATTGGCTCAAGGCGGACTGGGACTTCCCGACAGGGACTATTATTTTAAGACAGATTCCTCAACAGTAAATATCAGGAACGAATATGTGAAACATATCGCTAAAGACCTGGAACTGGCAGGAACGAACTCCATAGAAGCGACTAAAGATGCCGCTTCTATAATAATATTTGAAACAAAATTGGCCGGCGCTTCCCGCAAGCTTGAGGACCTTAGAGATCCAAATAAGAATTATAATAAAGTAGCCATTAGTGATCTGTCGCGAAAATACCCGGCTGTTGATTGGAACAAATTTCTCGTTTCGGTAGGGGTAAAAAAAATTGATTCAGTAATTGTTGGTCAGCCTGAATTTTTCCGGTCACTTGACGTTACATTAAAGTCGACGCCTCTTGCTACTTTAAAGGCATATTTAAAATATAATGTAATTGATCAATATGCCGGCGCATTGCCTGATGAATTTGGTATTGAAGATTTCAATTTCAATAAATTATTAAGTGGCGTGCAGCAGCGTAAGCCGAGGTGGAAAAGAGCGATCAGCAGCGAAGAAGGCGTAATGGGAGAATTGCTCGGGCAGTTGTATGTTAAACAATACTTCAATGATTCTGCTAAACAACGTTATATAAAAATGGCAGAAGGAATAAGAGAGGCTTTTAAAGAAAGGATACAAAACCTCACCTGGATGAGTGACAGTACCAAACAAAAGGCTCTTATAAAACTTGCTGCTATCAAAAAGAAAATTGGGTTCCCGGATAAGTGGAAAGATTTTTCAGGAATGGAAATAAGTAAAGACAGTTATGTACAAAATCTAATCAACGCCGGAAAATGGTGGCATAATTACGAAATGAATAAGTTAGGAAAGCCGGTGGATAGAGATGAGTGGGACATGTATCCACAAACTTACAACGCTTACTACAGCGACGCTAACAACGAAATCGTTTTTCCCGCTGCTGCGTTTATCGTTCCGGGTTATGATGATGCCGAACTGGACGACGCCGCAATGTGGGGATATGTCGGTGCATCTTATATTGGACACGAAATAACCCACGGATTCGATGACCAGGGTAAGTTGTATGATGAAAAAGGGAATCTTCACAACTGGTGGACAAAAAATGATTCTATTGAATTTGCAAAAAGGGCCGCTGTAATTATTAAGCAGTTTAACGAGTTCGAACCCCTACCCGGCACCCACATTAATGGGAACAATACACAGGGCGAAAACATTGCTGACCTCGGCGGTTTGGAAATAGGAATTACGGCATTTAAAAAAACGGATGCTTATAAAAAAAATGACACAATTGCCGGCCTCTCCCCCATGCAACGATTCTTCCTGGGATACTCTTTAAGCTGGCTATTTGAAGACAGAGATGAAAGCCTGAAAACGCAATTGATGACAGATGAACATGCCCCGGCAAAATACAGGGTCAACGGACCATTTGTAAATATTAATGAATTCTATACAGCTTTTGGCATTAAGCCTGGGGATAAAATGTACGTGCCCGATTCGTTGAGAGTAAGAATATGGTAATATAACGTATTTGAGTAAACGCCATTAATAACTAAATCAGGCATTTTTAACGCAACGAAAGCCTATATTGGAAGTTGAACTATCAATCGTGTTTGACGACCGCGCTGCAACTCTATAGCGATTGCAGTACGAATGATGACATAGAAAAGAACCACCTCGCATTACTTTACCTTCACCATGTGGTGGCCCTTTAGGATTTATTCGTGGGCCTGATTGATGAAAATCGCTGCTAAACCAATCACTACACCATTCCCAAATATTACCAGCCATATTATATAAACCAAAATTATTTGGCTTAAAACTTTTAGCAGGTGCCGTACCGAGATAACCATCTTCTACACTATTATAATCCGGAAAAGTGCCTTGCCAGATATTACAATGATGCTCACTGTCCTGCATCAATTCATCACCCCATGGGAATTTTTTTTGAATCAATCCTCCTCTTGCTGCATACTCCCACTCTGCTTCTGTCGGCAATCTTTTATTCGCCCAATTACAATAAGCCATCGCATCATTCCATGAAACATGCACTACAGGGTGATCCATTCTTACATTTATATCAGAACCCGTCCCTTCGGCTTGATTCCATGTTGCGCCTTGAATTGCACACCACCACGGCGTTTGCGCTGCAACCTGGTAATCAGTACGCTTAACTTCTTCCGAAAGCAATCCAAAGAAAACAAATGACCATCCATAACGTTCTGCCTCCGTTATATAACCGGTTGCATTAATAAATTCAGAAAATTGACTATTGGTAACAGTGGTTGCATCAATATAAAAAGGATCTAAAGTAATTTCCCTAACGGGACCTTCCCCATCCGAAGAAAAACCATCCTTATCATTTGTACCCATCAAAAATTTTCCTCCCGGCAACTTGATCATATTGTCAAGAGAAACATCATTGGAATTTCCAACAATTACCTGTTCAATATTTGTTGAAGATTTATCTCTCGATGCAGCGCAGCAGGATTTGATGTTTTCTTTTTCCATTTTTTATCAGCATTGGAATTTTTATTTAACTAACGTTGAAGAGTATCCCACAAAGGCACAAAGATCACGGAGTTTTCTCTTTGTGTTCTTTGTGCCTTCGTCGGAAATTAATTAAATGCATTTTTAGCCCTGAAATTGACGGGCAATCCCGTATCATCTTTATAATATTTCTTTAACTCCGTTAGTTGCTGCAATAAATCTTTCAATTGATCTTCATA
Organism: Ginsengibacter sp.; assembly: GCF_057362405.1. Lineage (NCBI taxonomy): Bacteria > Pseudomonadati > Bacteroidota > Chitinophagia > Chitinophagales > Chitinophagaceae > Ginsengibacter > Ginsengibacter sp. The sequence continues at coordinate 34,815 of NZ_JBMQQG010000055.1, read as the reverse complement.
TCCTGGTCTTACTTTGTAACCTAATTGTTCATCTATAAGATTATCCATCTCGTCCGGATCTTTTTCTAAATCATACATCTCCCATTCGTTGATGGTATAAAAGCTCATCAATTTATATCTTTCTGTTCTAACACCATAATGAGGAAGTACCCAATGTGGCGCCTGGAACTCATAATAATGATAGTACATAGATTTCTTCCAATCTCCCGGAGTATTGTTTTGAAAAATCGGCACAAGGCTTTTTCCCTGCATATCATCCGGAACTGAAATGCCCGCCATATCAAGTATCGTGGGCGCATTATCAATACTTTGAACCCATGAGTCGGTTGTACTGCCCGGTTTTATAACCCCGGGATAACGGATCATCCAGGGAACCCTCAATGCCTGTTCATACATAAATCTTTTGTCAAACCATCCATGATCGCCTAAGAAAAAACCGTGATCACCGGTGAAGACAACTATGGTGTTATCGGCCAACCCGGCCTTATCAAGAAAGTCAAGTATCAATCCAACATTATCATCCTGCGATTTCAACGTTCCAAAAAAATGACGCATATAAGTCTGGTAATTCCATTGCTTACGTTGCCTTGGTGACAAGTCTTCGGGCGCATTGAAATCAGGCATATCTTCTACAGACATGTGAGCAATTTTTGCCGCTGAAGAACGTGTTTTGTAATCATCCCAAAATGTTCCGGGTTCGGCAAAACGGTGATCATCATAAATGTGTTCGTATTTGTGTGGTGGATCAAATGGGCGGTGATCATTAAAAAACTGCATTGCCATAAAGAAGGGCTTTCCCATACTCTTAAAATCTTTCATCCAGTTGATAGCCATACTCGTGAAAATATCAGTGCCATAACCTTCGTAAGTTTTATCCTCAATTTTAGTGCTTCCAAATGAAGCGTTTTGCTTATAGCCTGTAGATTTATAATAGGGCCCGCCGGCGCCTTCTTTATAAATAAAATTATCGAAACCCACTTCACCGGGATTTGCAGGCAGATGCCACTTGCCAACGATAGCAGTATTATAACCATTGTCTTTTAATATGCGTGCAACATTTTCCTGCTTAGGATCAAATGTGCTGGCGGGTTCACCATTAGAAGCAAAATCATAATTGGATAACATCCCATTAAGATGATCAAATTTGCCGGTTAGTAATGTTGCCCGGCTGGGCGCACATAATGCATTATTGCAAAATGAATTCTTAAATAACATACCTCCTTTTGCAATCCTGTCAATATTTGGTGTTGGTGCTATCTGGCTTCCGTAACAACCTAAAGCGTTTACGGGTACTCCCTCTGTTGTAATCCAAAGTATATTAGGTTTTCCTTTGAAATTATTTTTCCTCAATAATCGTTTAATTTGTTTCGTATTTTCAAAAGAAATATTTCCGATTGCCGATTGAGCAAAAGGTAATCCTAACGTTAATCCCCCTAATCTTTTTAATGCAGTTTTACGTGAAATAGGATGATCTTTTTTTCCCATGATTTAAATTTTACAATGAACGGAATCAATTGCCGTTACAGCAAATCGTTATATTAATACCAGTAAGAATATTACCAGTTGTAATTTATTGATAAAATTCTAAAATGGGAGAAATGTTAACGCACAGTAGAATTGGAATTCGTTATTTTTTCAACAAAAATCTTGCGCATAGATCAACCGTGGTATTTTATTTTTGATGTCTTTCTTTCAGGATATCCAAAACTTCATCCAGTTCTACATTTTTTTCGCGAAGCAAAACAAGATAGTGAAACATTAAATCGGCTGCCTCGTTAAGGAATAATTTTTTATGATTGTCCTTTGCTTCAATAACTAATTCTACCGCTTCCTCTCCCACTTTTTGTGCAATAGAGTTTAATCCTTTCTTAAATAACGTGGATGTGTATGATCCCGAAACGGGATATTTTTTTCTTCCTAAAATAATTTTTTCAAGTGTCTTTAAAAAATCATCAGAGGCATTATCTTCATTAAAACAGGTTTCGGCGCCGGTATGGCAAACGGGGCCATCAGGTTTGGCCTTTATAAGCAATGTATCAAAATCACAATCTGTTTTCATATCAACAAAATGTAAAAAGTTTTTGCTGGTCTCGCCCTTTACCCATAAACGCTGTTTGCTTCTGCTAAAGAAAGTTACCAACTTCGATTCTATGGTTTCGAGCAATGCTTCCTGGTTCATGTAGCCAAGCATTAAAACCACGTTGGTAGAAGCGTCCTGGATTACTACCGGCATAATGCCATTCGGGGATTTCGAAAAATCAAGGCGCTTAACCATGTCTGCATAATTTCTGGTCATAATCTTACATTAATTTTTTTATCGGATAAAAATTGTTTCAACACCGGTATTTCAATTTCTTTATAATGAAACACCGTGGCAGCAAGCGCAGCATCTGCATTATCGTTTTTAAATACGTCTGCGAAATGTTGCATATTACCCGCACCTCCTGAGGCAATAATAGGAACCGGAATTTCTTTTGCAAATAATGAAGTGATGTCGGAAGCAAATCCATTCTTAGTGCCATCATTGTTCATCGAGGTTAGAAGAATCTCGCCTGCTCCTAAATCAACCGCCTGCTTTGCCCAATCAATGGCGGCAAGGTCTGTCTTAATCCGTCCACCATTTAAATATACATACCATTCGCCGTTAGCTTCTTTTTTTGTATCGATTGCCAATACCACGCATTGGCTGCCAAATTCATCAGCCATTTCTTTAATTAAAGCAGGGCTTCTAAAAGCTGCAGAATTCACTGAAATCTTATCAGCTCCATTTTGCAATAGCTCAAAAGCATTTTCAACTGAAGTGATTCCGCCTCCAACCGTAAATGGAATATTAATTTGAGCAGCCACCTTTTTTACAAGTTCCACCAATGTTTTTCTTTTTTCAACAGTAGCCGTAATATCAAGAAAAACCAATTCGTCTGCCCCTTGCCGTGAGTAGTACATAGCGAGTTCCGCCGGGTCGCCTGCATCCTGGATATTGACAAAATTGATTCCTTTAACAGTTCTGCCGTTATCGATATCAAGACATGGAATAATTCGTTTTGCCAGCATCACTTATTTTTTATAAAATCTTTAATTTGTTCCAGTGAAATTTTGCCTTCATAAAATGCCTTACCAATTATAGCACCACTGCAGCCTGCATCCCGTAAAGTAAACAAATCTTCATAACAAGATATTCCGCCGCTGGCAATAAGTTGTAACGATGGAAATTGTTGCATTATTTCTTTATACAAATCTACTGACGGTCCCTGCATCATGCCATCTTTAGAAATGTCGGTGCAAAATATTTTGTCAATATTTAATTGAACCAGGTTTTCGATAAAATCAAAAATGTCAACACCTGTGTTTTCTTTCCAGCCGTGAATCTTGATTTTCTTCTCCAACACATCCGCTCCCGGCAAAAATTTATGCGGGCCAAATGCAGCTATCCACCTAGCAAATAGTTGGGGAGATTTGATAATTACACTCCCTAAACTTACCATCGATGCCCCTGCATCAAAAACCTCATTTATGGCTTCCGTGGTTTTTAACCCGCCGCCAAAATCAATCGTGAGATTCGTATGTCCGGCAATATTTTTGAGTACCGAAATATTAGCCAGGCTTTTTCCATTCGCACCATCAAGATCAACAATATGCAGTCTCTTTATACCCGCTGCTTCAAAGCCCTCCGCAATCTCCAAAGGATTGTCACCGTAAATAGTTTTCTTGGTGAAATCGCCTTTTGACAACCGTACGCATTTTCCATCCATTATATCTATCGCCGGAATTAATTCCATCTACGCTGATTTTAAAAAATTTGAAATAATCTGTATTCCCACATCAGCAGATTTTTCGCTGTGAAACTGAACGCCGTAAAAATTATCCTTATGCATAGCCGCACCAAAAGGCACTATATAATCAGCCGTGGCAATAGTTTGGGAAGAAAGTTCCGCATAATAACTGTGCACAAAATATACAAATGCATTTTCCTTCACACCAGTAAACAACGGTGATTGCAGATTATAAATCGTGTTCCACCCCATATGCGGAATTTTTAACGATGCACCGTTCTTTGCAACCATATTGTCAAATTTTTTGACATTTACGTCGAATATACCAAGGCATTGGGTGTTGGCTTCTTCGCTTACATTACACATCAACTGCAGACCAAGGCATATTCCCAAGACGGGTTGTGTTAAAGACAGAATTAGATGATCCATATTTTTATTTCGCAAATATTCCATTGCTGAACCTGCATGCCCTACCCCGGGGAAAATTACTTTATCGGCGCTCCTGATCTCTTCTGCATCGTCCGTTACAACTGCGTTTAAGCCTAACCGTTGTAAGGCATATAGCACACTTTGTACGTTTCCCGCATTATATTTTACAATGGCCACTTTCATAATATACCTTTTGTTGTGGGCAACGAATTATTGTTTACATCTCTTCTAACTGCTATTTTTATCGATTTGGCAAATGCTTTGAAAATAGATTCTATTTTATGATGTTCGTTGGTGCCTTCAGCTTTTATATTCAAATTACATTTTGCAGCGTCGCTGAAGGATTTGAAGAAATGATAAAACATTTCTGTCGGCATTTCGCCTATCTTTTCCCGCTTAAATTCTGCTCCCCAAACTAACCAACTTCTGCCACCAAAGTCAATAGCTACCTGCGCCAGGCAATCATCCATCGGAAGTAAAAATCCATATCTTTCAATTCCACGTTTATTGCCAAGCGCCAATAAAAATGATTCTCCCAATGCAATGGCAACGTCTTCTATGGTATGGTGCTCATCGATATGTAAATCGCCTTTACACATTACCGATAGGTTTATCCCGGAATGCTTTGCGAGCTGATCTAACATATGATTAAAAAATCCTAACCCCGTTTCGATTTTTGAACTACCTGTTCCATCAAGATTAAGTTCTATTTCAATCTTAGTTTCATTCGTATTTCTTGAGTGCGTAATCTTTCGCGGCGGCAACTTTAAATATTCATAAATATCCTTCCAGTTTTGCGTTTCTACTGCTATTACATGAGCAAGTTCCTTGTCATTCTCGCTAAGTTCTCCGGATCCCAATGCATCGTGATTATTTAGCCAGAAAGCTTTACATCCTAAATTTTCCGCCAGTTTCACATCCGTTAGCCGGTCGCCAATTACAAAAGAATTTTTCAAATCGTATTTATCGGCATCAAAATATTTCGTCAACATGCCAATACCAGGTTTTCGTGTAGGCTTGTTCTCATAAGGAAATGTTCTGTCAATGCATATATCCGAAAAAATAATGCCTTCATTTTCTAACGTCCTAACAACAAAATTTTGAATTGGCCAAAAGGATTCTTCAGGAAAAGACGGTGTGCCCAATCCATCCTGGTTAGTTACCATCACCAACTCGAAATCCATCTCTTCAACAATTTTGGTAAGATATTCAAACACGAAAGGATAAAATTCGAGCTTGGCAAAAGCATCTAACTGGTAAGTAGGCGGCGCCTCTTTTATCAGTGTTCCGTCCCGATCAATAAACAATATTCGTTTAGTCATTCCGGTATCTTTTTAATGTATCAATTAATATTTTATTTTCATCGGGTGTTCCCACGGTAACCCTTATACAATTCTCACACAATGGTTCTTTACTGCGGTTTCGCACGATAATTTTTTCTGCAGTTAGGTAGTGATATAACTCATCAGCATTATCTGTTTTTATTAAAATAAAATTCGCATCTGAAGGATAAATTTTTTGAATAAAACTGAATTGCCTCAATTGTTCTTCTAAAAGACCTCTTTCAGCAACTGTAATTTTAATATTTTCATTTACTTGTTCTATTCCCGACAAAGCTTTAACTCCTAATTGTTGCGACGCAAGATTAATATTATAGGGCGGTTTTACTTTATTAAAAAGATCTATTATTTTCTCTGAAGCAAAAGCTATCCCAAGCCTTAAGGCTGCGAGGCCCCATGCTTTCGATAAAGTTTGCATCACAATTAAATTTTCATACTCCGTTAGTTCCTGCAGGAATGTCTTTTGCTTTGAATAATTAATATAGGCCTCATCAATAATTACAATGCCGGGGAAATTATTAATGAGCAATTCGATATCCATCCTGCTTAGATTATTGCCAGTTGGGTTATTGGGGGAACATAAAAAAAGCAGCCTGGTATTATTATCTATCGATTCTAAAATCCTGTCAACATCAAGTTGAAATTCCTGTGTAAGGATCACCTGCTTAACCTTTACATCATTAATATTAGCGCAGACTTTATACATGCCATAGGTAGGCGGGCAGGTAATAACATTACTCTTACCGGGCTCACAGAAAATGCGGAATGCAAGATCAATTACTTCATCACTGCCATTGCCAATAAAAATATTTTGAGGAGGAATTCCTTTTATCTTAGAAAGATCCTGTTTCAATTTCCACTGTAACGGATCCGGGTATCGGTTATAATTCTCCTCTAACGGTGAACCGTAACTGTTTTCGTTAGCATCCAAAAAAATAGAGGCATTACCTGAATATTCCGTTCGGGCTGAGGAATATGGTTGAAGGATTTTTATATTCTCCCTTACAAGACTATCAAGATCAAATTTTTTCATTACTGATTTTTTTCAAACGAATACTAACGGCATTTTTATGCGCCTGCAACCCTTCAGCTTCAGCCATTCTCTCAATAGCGCCACCAATATTTTTTATTCCTTTTTTATTAATTTTTTGAAATGTAATTTTCTTCACAAAACTGTCTACTGATACACCGGCTTGTGCCCTGGCCGTACCGTTAGTCGGTAGTGAGTGATTGGTACCTGAAGCATAGTCACCGGCACTTTCAGGAGAAAGGTTGCCAAGAAAAACGCTGCCCGCATTTGTTACAAATTCAGCAAGCTCTTCAGCTTTCTTCGACGCTATTATCAAATGCTCCGGTGCATATTCATTAAGAAAATCGAACGCTTCAGCTTCCTTTTCTATGACAAGAAATTTTCGGTTTAGGAAACTCTGTTCTACAATATCCTTTCTTGGCAGTAGCGGTAATTGCTCATGAATTTTAGTGATCACATCGTCAATAATTTTCTTATTCGTAGCTACCAGTATTACCTGGCTGTCGGCGCCATGTTCAGCCTGGCTTAGCAGATCAGCGGCAACGTAGTCGGGAACACAAGTTTCATCTGCATAAACAGCAAGTTCACTCGGCCCTGCAAGCATATCGATAGCGGTGCCGTCAACACTCACTAATTTTTTTGCGCAGGTCACATATTGATTTCCCGGTCCAAAAATCTTGTCGACTTTTTTAACCGTTTGAGTTCCGTAAGCTAAGGCAGCAATGGCCTGGGCTCCGCCACTTTTATAAATTTTATTTATTGATAAAATATCAGCAATGTATAAAATTGCATCGTTTACTTTTCCATCACTCTGCACCGGCGTCGTAACTAGTATGTTCTTACACCGGGCAATTTTTGCAGGTATCGCGAGCATTAAAAGCGTAGAAAATAAAGGAGCGCTTCCTCCGGGAATATATAACCCTACACTTTCGATGGGCACGCTTTTTCGCCAGCAGGTAACACCGTTAGTTGTGATAACTTTTTTAATTTTATCAACCTGGCTTTCATGAAATTTTTCAATATTCTTTTTTGCGAGCAGAATGGCTTCTTTTAATTCTTTGCTTATAGATTTCGAAGCCTCTTTAATTTCATCCTTACTCACCCAAAGATTATCCGGGGCGAAACCATGAAATTGGGTAGAATAATTTTTTACCGCATCATCTCCATTTTGCCTGACGGTATTTATAATTGATATTACAGTCTCCTCCAGGTTCTTAGAATCAATAACCGGCCTTTTAATTAAATCAGGCCATTGCAATGGAGAAGGGTTTATAATTAATGTGTTCATTTTTTTTCTTTAAAGTATCATCTTTTCTATGGGCACTACCAGTATTCCTTCCGCACCAAATGATTTTAATTTTTCAATAATGTCCCAAAAGTCGCTTTCATTAACCACACTCTGCACACTGCTCCAGCCGCTTTCTGCAAGGGGAACAATAGTAGGACTTTTCATACCGGGCAACACAGCACTTATATTGCCTAATTGGTCATTAGGAGCATTCAACATGATATATTTATTATTCCTTGATGCCTTTACAGCCTTGATACGCATCAATAACTTGGAAAGAATTTCTTCGTTCTCTGCAGATAAATTTTTATTGGCAACCAGGACTGCTTCAGATTGAAGTATAACTTCCACTTCCTTTAATCCATTTGTAAACAAAGTACTTCCACTGCTCACCAAATCACAAATAGCATCGGCAAGCCCAATACCAGGAGCTATTTCAACAGATCCGCTTATTTCATGAATTTCAGCATTGACCTTTTTATCATTCAAAAACTTTTGCAAAAGCACGGTATATGATGTTGCAATTTTTAAATTTTGAAGATCAGTTACACTTGTATAGTTCATATTTTTTGTAACGGCTATGCTTAACCGACACCGGCCAAAACCTAATTTGCTCACAACTTTAATTTCCTTGTCTTTTTCATAGACGACATTCTCGCCAACAAATCCCACGTCGGCAACACCGTCATATACATACTGCGGGATATCATCATCGCGGAGAAAATAAATTTCAACCGGGAAATTAAAAGCGACGGCTTTCAGTTGCCTGTTCCCATTGTTAATCTCGATACCACATTCTTTTAAAAGTTGCAAAGAGTGATCATACAGGCGTCCCGATTTTTGTATTGCAATTTTTAGCATCATTCCAGTTTTTAAATTAAAAAAGGCTCACTTCGCAGTAAGCCTTTTTTTGAAAATATGTTTCATTACATACCAATCAACACAGCTTACCTTTCGATAAAAAATGATGATGGTGTATGTGATTTTTTTTTGCCATTGAGGGCACAAAGTAAAGGATGAAATTTTATTATAACAAAAAAAGTTTTGGAGTCTCATCCCAAACCCCTTCTCCTGCTGGAAGGGGACAGGTACCACCGCTAATCGATATGTTCAAAAAGGCGCCATGGCGACACCAATACCACTGAAGTTACTATAAAGAATTTTTCCTTCATCAAATGCAACTCCATTGCCCACATCTTCCGCCAATAACAGAGGCCCATCCATATCCACATAATCGATGAGGGGAAGCAATTGAGCAATAGCTGCCGTGCCGACAGAGCTTTCATTCATGCTACCGACCATAACTTTCAGGCCAAGTTCACGGGCTTTGGAAATCATGCGAAGTGCGGGCGTAATTCCGCTGCACTTGGTGAGTTTAATATTGATACCATGGAAATGATTGTGACATTTTTCAACATCATTTTCGAATACACAACTCTCATCTGCAATTAACGGTAGCGGTGAGTGCTCAAACAAAAATTTCATTCCTTCCCAATCATCTTTAGCCAACGGTTGCTCAACAAATTCAACATTCAAATCTTTAAACGCTTTTATTTTTTCTAACGCTTCATCCTGCTTCCACGCAGCATTTGCATCAATTCTAAAAACAGATGAAGTATGTTTTCTTAATTCACTTATTATTTGTACGTCGTTATCCGTACCGAGTTTTATTTTATAAACCGGCCATGGTTTTTCATTCATCTTCATCACCATTTTTTCAATACTATCAATGCCGATTGTATAATCCGTCAGCGGATTTTTTGAAATGTCCAATTTCCATAAATCGTGAAGCTGCTTTTTATTCATCTTCCCATAAATATCCCAACCGGCCATATCAAGAGCACAAACTAAAAATGGATCTTGCGGAAGGAGATGATGCAAATAGTGCCAGTATCTATCGGGATGGGTAAACGCAAATTTTTCAATAAGCCCGCGTTTGTTCTCAATATCTTCAATCATTTTATCAACTGAAATATTGTAATAAGGAATTGCCGGTGCTTCACCATAGCCTTTTATTCCAAAATATTCAAGTTCTACCAATAAAGATGGCTGATGTGTTTTGGTTCCTTTTGAAATAGTGAAAGGATAAAGGAAGGGAAGATTTATCGATTTATATTTTACCCCTAGCCCCTGAAGGGGAACACGTTTATTCGGATTCAAAGTTGTATTTTTTTCTCAATCGTTGAGAATTTATGGATTTTCGGTTACTATGATTGATTCAATTTCGAGCTTAAGCTTTTTCATTGCTATTTCACTTTGTTTGCAAACCTCTTCATTTGAAAATCTTAATACTTTCAACTTAAGTGATTGCATGTATTGATCTCTTACTTTATCATTATTTTTTGCTTCCGGGGAGTTATGCACGCTTCCGTCTATTTCTATTACAAGTCTTAATTTATGACAATAAAAATCCGCAATATAATCTGATATAGGATGCTGCCTTCTAAATCTAAACTCAGGAAAATGTTGCTTAAGTAAGCTCCAAAAAATTATCTCCGACGGAGTTGGTTCATTTCTCATTTTTTTTGCATTGGCAAAAATTATGGGAGAACTTTCATAAAACATGGTTTTGCCCCTTCCCCGAAGAGATTCATCATTTTTAGAATTTGAAATTGTCTCCACTTTTTACTCAATATTTATTACTATCCCGAGGCCTTTTTGGTAAAGACCTTATTCCCCTTTAGGGGTTAGAGGTTCTTCCACTCTCCTTTACATATTTTTTAATTTCTTCATTAAACTCTTTTTCTTTCAACAGATCTTCAAGATTAAGATGTATCCGGTAACCCCAGTAATGATTGGGATCGGAAGGGATATTAATTCTTTCATCATGCGGATTATCTCTTCTTATTTTTCCATTAATTCCCATTAAATCCTGCAGGAGAAAGATGCTCCACATAGCCGGAGAATATAGATTTTGCAAAACAATTTCTTTGTTTATCCAGGGCTCACAGAAAAAAGGCGCTTCGCCATAATGGCCCAACATGTAATTATAAAACCGTTGCGTCTTGCTTCGGTCCTCTTCCCACCATCCACGTATGGTACTCATATCGTGTGTTGAAGGTGTAACAACAGCCATATAAGGAGAATCATTTGGGTGAAAGAAATCTTTACCTGAATCCTTTGGCATCCGCTCAATTTCAAGACTTAAGATAGCCAGGTCTTTCATCAACTCAGGAACACAAGCCGGCACCATCCCCAGGTCTTCGCCGCAAACAAGCATATTGGTGCTTCGTTTCAACTGCGGTAATTTTTTTAAAGCTTCTTTTTTCCAAAACCAATCCTGTCGCCTGTAAAAATAATTGATGTATAATTCGTGTAAGCGTTCTCTCGTATTATATTCGAGGTGTTGAAACGAAGTGGTATTGGCTATGCCAAACCTGAAATGAAATTTTTGACCATTGGAATTTTCTTCTTCAATAAGAACGATATTACTTATCAAATCAAAAAGTCCCTGCTTAATAATATTTCCTTTTTCGATTTTATTATCATTAAAATAATTCTCAACTTTTTTTTGCGTGTTAAATTCTTCCTTCAAATTATATTGACCTGAAGCGGAATTATCCAAAAAGCTCTCTTTTACAAACTCAGCGTTTTCATGAAATGTCCAACCAAGAATTTCATCCGTTATATAAGGTTTGCAATAGCGATCATGATTAAACCAAATATTGTTATTTTGAAATTCTGAAATATCAACAGGAATTGCGGGAGCAAATCTCCCCATGATACCTTCAACCGCGTGCAACGGAATACTCCATATTCTAAAAAATCCAAGAATATGATCGATACGAAAAGCATCAAAATAATTGCTCATTTGATCGAACCGAAGCCGCCACCATTGAAATCCATCTTCCTGCATTTTGTCCCAGTTGTATGTCGGAAATCCCCAGTTCTGCCCTTTAACGGCAAAATCATCCGGTGGTGCGCCGGATTGTTCGTTCATATTATATAGCGATGGATTCGTCCAGGCATCACAACCATAACGATGGATGCCAATAGGGATATCACCTTTTAAAACAATTTTATTTTTATGTGCATAATCTACCGCAGCCTTCAATTGTAAATGAAGATGGTATTGCACAAAATAAAAAAATGCGATGCCATCATAATGAGATTTTGATGGCGCAACTAATTTTTGAATATCAGATTCATTATATGTTTTATGGTTTTTCCATTCATTAAAATCGGAAGTTTTGTTTTTATCCCGTAAATAAGAAAAGGCTGCATAAGGTACCAGCCAGTGGCGGTTCAACTCAAAAAATTCAAAATAGTCAAGATCATTTTTAAAGGCATCTTTAGATGCCCGGTATAACTCTTTTAAGGCAGACCATTTAAATTTCATCACCTTCTCATAATCAAAAACCGCTAGTTCATTTAATTGCTTTTGCTTTTTCTTGAGAGGCTTTATAACATTGGCATATTCTTTACCGGCAACTTTTTCTAAATTGATATACAACGGATGTATCGCGAATGCAGAGATAGCGCCATAAGGATAAGAATCGGCGGCAGTGTGTGTTGAAGTGGTATCGTTTATAGGAAGCAGCTGTATTAATTGCAAGCCTGTTTGTTTAGCCCAATCTACCAGTAATGGGATATCGGTAAATTCTCCCACGCCAAAGCTTTTCTTAGACCTGAGACTAAAAACCGGTATCGCAACTCCGGCACCTTTCCAGTAGGTAACCGGGCAATTAACAAAACCATCATGCACGATTACCTTGTCAACCCCTGGGTCATTTTTCTGAACAAGCCTGTTTTCGCCGTCTTCAAATCTTACTATTTTTTTATGTTCGATGTTATAAATTCCATATTTATAAGTGGCGGGCCAATCGTCACCAGTTAGTGATACGCGGGCTACAAACCAATCGTTTTTTGGCCCAAGCAAAATAGGATCTTCAGAACTCCAGTTTCTTAAACTTTCCGTTGAACCGCACATACAAATGATTTCGCCAGGCCGCAGCAAAGGTGCTTTCACCCGGAATTCGTGTGTATATTTTTTTACAGCCGGGGTTTTAATTTTGGTAACATTTGCCAGTAGCACTCTATTGAATGCTCTTGTAAAGAAAACGTTCCCAAGATTATTGGCACCATTCCACATATCGTACACCGCAATGGCCGGAGCATTAATAAGAGATAAGTCGATGGCCCGGTTTTCTTCTCCATCAAAAATTTCTGAACCATCTTTATCTTTTAAAAAGTATTTATAAAGAACAGTATCATCGAAACCTTTCGGGAATTCAATTTCGACGTGCCAGAAATCATTATTATAGTAGGACATTTCTACCGCCTTGGCAGTTTCATCATTCCCCAGGAAATCGTTATTGCCCGAAATAAAAAGAGTTTGTCCGGGATGAGTATAATATCTTAAATAGAAATGAATCGTCATTAATAATCAGTGTTAAAGAGAAACAATTTAATAAGTTTATTCTGCAATGTAAAATATACACATTACGCCAATACAAGAAAATCAAAAATTGGTTTCATTATTATCGTAAAGTCAAACGTTTAAAATAAAGTTAAGAAGCCAAACCATAAAATAAATACTCCAAATCCGATCCAGGCCGAAGTCGTCTTGTCCTTCTTATTAGGGCCATTTTTTTGCTGATGCGAATAATAAGAAAGTAGTCCGCCCAATGGTCCTATAAAAATGCCAATCACAAACCATAGTGCATCAAGCTTAAACTTTCCTGTCTTTTGGTCTACATAATTGGTCATTAAAAGATCTGGATTCTTTTTGAGGTCGCGCTGTAAATGCCTCTTTAAGGCATTGAAATATATTTTTTGGAAGAAGTTGAGTTTTGTGCCGGTGGCTGCAGCAAAATCACTTGTAGACATATTGACAAACACCGATGCTTTTAAATAGCCGGGAGTCATTTCCTGTTTCCTGTTTTCCGGTACCGGCCTTACAAACGAAAGCGCATAGCCATCCTGTAAAGAAATAAAAATTGAAAGGATATCCGGGACAAAAAGATTTAAAAACTTTTGATTCATGAACACTCTACTTACAGATTAAGAATATGGTTTTTAAGGTTGGCCTTATTGTGCAAATGTAATTTTTAATTGATGTAAACAAAAAAAAGAGGTCGCAAAAGTTGCGGCCTCTTTTTTCATGATGATATATCTTAAGAAATATTATTTTACCTCTTCAAACTCTGCGTCGGTAACATTATCTTCTGCCCCGGCATGTGCATGTTCCTGCTGGCCCTCATTTGGCTGTGTGTCTGTAGTGTTTCCATTACCGTTAGCACCGGCCTGTTGTGTAGCCTTATACATTTCTTCACTGGCGGGAGTCCATGCTGTGTTCATTTCATTTACCGCTGTGTCGATCGCACTTACATCCTGTGATTTATGTGCTTCTTTTAATTTAGCCAATGCTGCTTCAATAGGCGCTTTTTTATCAGCCGGAATTTTATCGCCGTATTCCTTCATTTGTTTTTCCGTCTGGAAAATCAAACTATCGGCCTGGTTTATTTTATCTACTTTTTCCCTCGCTGCCTTATCCGTTGCTTCATTGGCTTTAGCTTCATTCTTCATCTTTTCAATTTCTTCTTTACTTAAGCCGCTGCCAGCTTCAATGCGGATGTTGTGGCTCTTACCGGTTCCTTTATCTTTTGCAGAAACGTTTAGAATACCGTTAGCATCAATATCAAAAGTTACTTCAACCTGCGGAACCCCTCTAGGTGCCGGGGGAATACCATCGAGGTTAAATGTACCAAGGCTTTTATTTTGATTAGCCATTGGCCTTTCACCTTGCAATACATGTATTTGTACACCTGGCTGGTTATCACTTGCCGTTGAAAATGTTTCCGTCTTCTTGGTTGGAATGGTAGTATTACTTTCAATCAACCTTGTCATTACACCACCCATTGTTTCAATACCCAAAGAAAGTGGAGTAACATCTAATAACAGAACATCTTTTACTTCGCCTGTTAAAACACCTCCTTGTATAGCTGCACCTATGGCAACCACTTCATCGGGGTTAACTCCCTTATTCGGTTTTCTTCCAAAGAATTTTTCTACCATTTCCTGTACTTTAGGAATACGGGTAGAACCACCAACCAATATCACTTCATTAATATCTGATACACTTAATCCTGCATCTTTAATAGCAGCTTCACAAGGTTTCAAACACCTTGAAAATAAATCATCAGAAAGTTTTTCAAATTGCGCACGGGTAAGTTTCTTTACCAAATGCTTTGGAACGCCATCAACTGCTGTTATATACGGAAGGTTAATTTCTGTTTCACTTGAAGATGATAATTCAATCTTTGCTTTCTCAGCAGCTTCTTTTAGACGCTGCCAGCTCATCGGGTCTTTATGCAAATCGATTGCCTCATCTTTCTTAAATTCTGCAGCAAGCCAATCCATGATGATCTTATCGAAGTCATCTCCACCAAGATGTGTATCACCGTTAGTAGACTTTACTTCAAAAACACCATCACCCAATTCAAGAATTGAAATATCGAACGTACCACCGCCAAGGTCAAACACCGCAATCTTTTGATCAATACTTTTTTTATCCAAACCGTATGCAAGTGCTGCTGCCGTTGGTTCGTTGATAATACGGCGAACTTTCAACCCTGCAATTTCACCGGCTTCTTTCGTAGCCTGTCTTTGCGCATCATTAAAATA
This sequence comes from Ginsengibacter sp., assembly GCF_057362405.1. NCBI lineage: Bacteria > Pseudomonadati > Bacteroidota > Chitinophagia > Chitinophagales > Chitinophagaceae > Ginsengibacter > Ginsengibacter sp. The sequence continues at coordinate 19,332 of NZ_JBMQQG010000055.1, read as the reverse complement.
GGCAGGTACTGTAATTACTGCTTCAGTAATTTCCTGACCCAAATAATCTTCAGCTGTTTTTTTCATCTTCTGAAGAATCATTGCGGAAATTTCCTGCGGCGTATAATGTCTGCCATCTATGTCAATACGAACTGTATTATTTTCACCTTTCACAACTTTATAACTCCAGTGCCCCGCTTCCGTAGTTACCTCGTCCCACTTATGTCCCATAAAGCGCTTCACACTCATGATAGTGTTATGAGGATTAGTAATGGCCTGCCTTTTAGCAGGATCCCCAACTTTACGTTCCCCGTTTTTTAAGAAAGCAACCACACTTGGGGTTGTGCGACGACCTTCATCGTTGGCAATTACAACGGGCTCATTACCCTCCATAACTGCAACACAACTGTTAGTTGTTCCTAAGTCAATACCTATAATTTTTGCCATGATCTTGTTTTTTTATTGATAACATATTGACAATGTTTATGCCAACGAAACAAATATGCAAAAATGGCAGGGTCTTTTTTGAAGAGTCTTTTGAGATGAAAAGTACCTATGAGCGTCAATAAGTCAATGTTCAATGAGCAAATAGTGAATTGTTTTAAATCAGGAGTTTTTCATTAATAACCGGATATTCTAAAGTGACCAATTTCTAATGACTAATGATTAAAATTTATTCATCAATCGGCCCAACTACTGTATTACTCGTCTTGAAAGTGAAGTGCTTTTGAGAAAGATAGCTGAACGCAACAATTATCCCGGTTGCAAATACTTTGGCAATAGTCGGATAAAAATGCATGTATTGAACCAACACATTAATAATGGCATAATTAAGAAAGAGATTGGCTGCCACTATTAATACATAACGAAATAATTGCACATGGCTGCGCAGGTACGACGAATTAAAAACTATATATTTATTCAATAAAAATCCTAATGGGAAAGTAATACAAAATGCCATGCCTAATGCAGCATTATATGGTTTCAGCGCAATAAAGCCAAGATCAAGAATCTTCTGGTGAAGTATATAATTAAAGCTAATATAAAAAAGAGCGATGTCGAGCAAAGTATTTCCGCCACCACAAGCTGCATAACGGAACGTTTGCAAAGGCATAAATCCCTTAAAGGGAGGATAAAAAAAGTCAATAAGGGAAATTATTTTTTTCTGCATTCAGTTGAAAGGATGAATTTAAAGCAAAAAATTCCCAATCAAAAGTTGACCGGGAATTTTTTATTATAAAGAAAACGATTATTTAATTACATAACGTAATCCAATGCCCAAAGCAAGATTAGAGCCTGATGCCGGCGCGAGGTAGAAAAATGGATCAAAAGCAAGACTCACCGAAAGAGGTGCATCGGCAAATTTATAATCTACACCTCCTGTAAGGCGCAAAGCAAAAAAGGTTTCACTATTATGATTGGTGCCAAAACCGAGCATGCCTCCACCTCCTACAAAATATTGCAAACCCTCTGCCCCTTCTATAGGCCCCTGGTATTGATATAGTCCTTCTATACCAAGGCCTCCGCTAAAGAAAAGTAATGAACCTTCTAATGCCGTATGCTCAGAGGTGGAATGTCTTATATTGATTCCTCCTAACGAACCATTTCCTGTGTAAAACTTAGCTCCAACCGCTGTTTCATAAGTTTGAGCTTTGAGCCCGGCCGCGGACATAAAAATAATGGCAAATAATAGGGATGTTTTTTTCATACTGTTGATTTAAAATGCTGTTGATTGAATTTAATGTGACAAAAATATTTAATAATTACAATTCATTTTTCAAATATCGCAATGTTCGTTTGATTTTAACTTTTAAGAGATTTAAAAAGTTCGCAGGTTTTTCATCAGTTGTATAATTCCTGGTGAAGGGTTTTTATCCGGTCATCTGCAAGGTATTCGTCGTAGGTGCAAAGCCTGTCAATGGTGCCTTTGGGAGTTATTTCTATAATTCTGTTGGCAACCGTTTCCATAAACTGGTGGTCATGCGTTGTCATCAAAACAATTCCGGGGAAATTAATCATGCCGTCATTAAACGCGGTAATGCTTTCCAAATCCAGGTGGTTGGTGGGCTCATCCAAAATGACCACATTGGGGTTTTGCAACATCATCCTGCTAATCATACATCTCACTTTTTCACCACCGCTAAGTACATTGGTTTTCTTTTTTATCTCATCGCCGCTAAAAAGCATCTTGCCTAAAAACCCCCTTAAAAAATCTTCGTCTACGTCTGTGTAATGTTCCGGAACATATTGACGCAACCAGTCCATTAAAGTAAGATTACCCGTAAAAAATTCTGTATTATCATTAGGAAGATAGGCTGTGGTGATCGTGGTTCCCCATTCAAACCTTCCGCTATCGGCCGTCATCCTTTTATTAATAATTTCAAAGAAAGAAGTAAGCGCAACAGGATCCCTGCTTAAAAACGCAATCTTCTGTCCTTTCACAATATCAAAATTAAGATTGCTGAAGAGCGTTCTGCCATCAATGCTTTTCGTGAGTTTCTGTACATTCAGAATCTGGTTACCCGGATCCCGTTCAGGCTTAAATATAATGCCCGGGTATTTTCGATTACTCGGTGTAATATCTTCAAACACCAGTTTGTCCAACGCCTTCTTACGGGAAGTTGCCTGCTTACTCTTTGATGCGTTGGCGCTAAACCGGGCAATGAATTCAAGCAGATCCTTCTTCTTCTCTTCCATCTTCTTATTCTTATCAGTGGCCTGCCGTGCCGCCAGTTGACTACTCTCGTACCAGAAAGTATAGTTACCGGTGTAGATTTTTATTTTTTGTTTGTCAACGTCTGCCACGTGGGTACACACGGCATCTAAAAAGTGACGGTCATGACTTACTACTAAGACTATATTTTCGTAATCTGCCAAAAAATTCTCCAGCCAGGAAATAGTTTCCACGTCAAGGTTATTGGTGGGTTCATCTAATAATAAGATATCAGGATTTCCAAAAAGTGCCTGCGCCAATAAAACCCTCACTTTAATGTTGGCACCAATATCTTTCATCAGCATCTGGTGCAATTCATCCGCTACTCCTAATTGATTTAATAATGTAGCCGCATCACTTTCTGCCGTGTATCCGCCCATTTCACCGAATTCAGCCTCAAGGTGCCCGGCCTTCATCCCGTCTTCTTCATTAAAATCTTCCTTCATATAGATGGCATCCTTCTCCTGCATCACGTTCCACATTTTCTTATGACCCATCAAGACGGTATTTAAGACAGTAACCTCGTCAAATTCAAATTGGTCCTGCCTTAGCACAGCCATACGTTCGCCCGGAGTTATGTTTACTGTTCCTTTATTCGGCTCAATTTCACCACTTATAATTTTTATTAACGTCGATTTGCCTGCTCCGTTGGCGCCAATAATTCCATAACAATTTCCTTTTACGAAATTGAGGTTCACTTCATCAAACAAAACCCTTTTACCATAAGCCAGTGTTACATTATTTACACTTATCATGCTGCTCCTTTTTTTTGAAGGCGCAAAAGTAAGAATTTAATTTTTTGGAAAAAGATTATAATGAAACCAAATTAATTTCCCCCCGTTCCCTGGCTTACCTCCTTCTAATTGATAGAAAATGTTTTCAATCATCGCGGGCCATGACTTTGATCAGTTTTTTTAAAATATCACCTATTATTTTCGCAAGGGCTTGTTATACTTAATAAAATTTAGCGAGTTCGGCCTATACCCGACTCACTTTTTTTTTGCTTTTCGACGAGCCAGTTTCAACCAGGTTTCATCAGACAGGTAATACAAAATTGTAATAATTGAGAAAGTTTATTCTTAGAAACGAAGAGCAGGAAAGGCTGGCGACAGTGCTGTATTTTTATGAAAATGTCGGGGGGCGCTGGGTTGGAATGATTTGGGGTAAAGCCTTATCATGTAAACAAACCTGGTTTTACCAGGATGAAAAAATAGAAGAAGTTATTGCTGACCTGGCTGAAAGATTAAATATTACCTACCACGATTTTATTGAGATGGAATAAATACTTGCGGTTGACCGGGACGCGAACAACAGAAGGGTAACTTACTGTGCCGGCGTTGCGGTGAGTCTTTTTTTAGCGGTATGTTGATTTCATTTGATTTGCCTCAGGCATTAAATTGTCTCAGATGATGGTCAATATGTTTATACACCATTTGCCCGATTTGTTCTTTTGTCATCTTTCCAAAAAATACATGCTGAAAATTATCGTTATCAAAACCTGAATACTTTTCAATATTTGAAATCCAAAGTTTCTTTTCGGCTTCAAAATCTCCGGCATGTTCTTTTATAATAAGTGAGGGTATTGTCGGCGTGCTTCGTTTCAATGGATTTTCATTTCCTAAAACGGACTTCAAGGCAACTCTCCCAAAAATTCTTCCAATAAAAGCTCGTCTCAGGTTAGTTTTACTTTGCATCATTTCTTCCCAAAGTCTGCAATGTTTTACCATTTGGTAGGCATTCATTTTGCCCCATTGCGATTGAGCATTTTCTTTAAGTGAATCAATTCTTTTTATTAATTCAGCTTTTGTTCTATTCTCAAATATTGTCTTCATACATACAAATATTTAAACAAGTTGACCTAATGAAAACCAATTTCCCAAGTCGTTCTTAAACAAGGCTTCTGTTCCATAAAACTCCCCGGCAGGAGGTTTCATAAAGTAACTAAAAAAATACCGGAATACATCCGAAGATGAAAACTGTTAAACGGAAGATCGAGTTCATTCATTGGCATTTTCAACCGCCGGTGAAATATCTTTGCCCATCCGAATTAAAGCGTACACAACGGCGGCGCCAACTGCGAAGTAGGGAATGATGGAAAGGTACCTTTAGTCCCCCACGCTCCAAAGTACGTAAATACTTATTCGAATAGCAGATGCACCAATTACCGATCCTGCAAGAATGCAGGTGATGAGTTTCCTGCTAAAGGAAATTTTATGCATGCACCATAACGGTGTTTGGTAAACGATATTTAATACGAAATCATTATCCCGGCATTTAATTTATAAAAGCTCGTTTCGCCAGGCTGTATTTGTTTATCAAATGGTTTTTAGATTTGTCAAACTCCTCCAGACCGCTTAAAACTCAGCCCGCCTATCGCTCAGAGCTTTATAAAAGTCAAGGATCGGCAGTATGCAGGCACAAGATTGCCCGCCCACAAAACCTTATCTACATTGCGCCAGGCAGCTTTTCTACATGCCTGGACAACTGGTGTCAGGCTCTTTTTTATATGCCTGGATTAACCGGGGCGTTCATTCAAAAATATTGTCACTTTCGATTTATCATTTTTTCCTCTTTAAGACTTATGCCGATAACCAACCACACTACATACAATAAAGCAACAATAACAAAAGCAGTAATCGGAAACCAAAACGATAATAAAAAAGTAATGATATCCAGGACTAATCCCAATCTTGTATAGTTAAATACTCTTTTTACTTTTTTAAGGTCAACCGACGGCTTAAATAATGATGCCGGATATAGAGTAGCATGTTGAGTGGCAATCCATGAAATAGTAAGGAGAATAGAAAAACCGCAGTATAAAGTGACGGCAGGGCCTGCCTGATCTGTTTTAATATACTCTGCTAACGCAGCTGTAAAAAATGGCATGGTAACAATGGATAAGAGTAATAATGCGTTTGCATATATAAGTTTATTTGTCGATTTTCCGATTAATTTAAAAATGTGATTATGAGATACCCATGAAATTAAAATCGTAATAAAACTTACGAAAAATGCAAGCCAGGATGGCCAGTGTTGAGCAAATGCATACCATAATTCTTTGTTAGTATGTACACTTTCCACCGCCGGTATTTTAATTTCGATGATCAATAGCGTGAGTGCTATGGCAAACACAGCATCGGAGAAGGCCTCCAGTCGGTAGTTAGGATTTTCCATCTTTATTTTTTATTGTTTGGCTATTAAAGGCCAATCGCGTTGTTCGCAATTTTTACTGAAAATTATGCTGCTAGTTTTATGCTTGTATAAAAAATATTTTCGTTTTAAGTGTCTTTGTTACAATGGCGCACACCGGTACGGCTGGTGTGCCGGAATCCAATAGCTCTGGGATTTATATCGTTTAGCCAGCAACGTTAGCCCACTTAATACCCGCCGGTCTTAAAAACTATGTTTGAAGTTATATACAAAAGTTGATTAATGAAAATCAGCCCAGGCCTGCTGATAGCATTACGAAAGATGAGGCTTTGCCACAAGCAGGTACTAGATTGCGAAAAACTGAATGTGATTATTAATGTTATTTAAAACCATCACACTGAAAATTAGCCAGGGATATGCGGTAAGCAGACACAAGATTGCTTGCCCACGAACCCTTTCCTACGTTGTTGCACCAGGCAACTTTTTTATATACCTGGACTGACAAGGAGCAAACTAATATTAATAAATACGATAAAGAGTCCCCCACAGGCATCCGATTAAAAAACCCCTAATTACTTTTTTATATATAGATTTGTCCCAACCCATATAGTTCCCAAATATTATTTGCGATGAAAGACAAAGCGGTACTCCGTATACATAGCTTTGCCCAGGAATCGAACGTATTGCTGGAAAAAATATACCATGATAATAATTTTCTTGATGAAGAAATTATGGATTACGAATACGACGGACCGCCCTCAGGCGAAGGTGATTTAGACCGAATCAGCCTGCTTGCGGTATTGTGTTTATTTACAGAACGGGAAGTTATTAAGATTACTGACCTCATAGATAAATTGTGTATACTAAACAACGAGCCGCCTTTAAACACTTATGCAGACATAAGTTATTATGATGATGAGAATATAAAAATTCTTTCAACTCTTTACACAAAAGCAGTAGAACTGCACGATGACATCATAGAAACGGAACTGAGAGGAGAATGAAAATCTTCGCGTAAATCATGTCGTTAAAGTTTCATTTCCCCGCCATGTCTCTACTCCATGTCTTGTGCTGTTGCAAGACACTGCGGTGTAGAGAGGAAGCCAATGCTGAAATGTAAAAGTAATAAGGTAAGTTCCTTCTATAGCATCTACGGTAGTTCTTAAAGCCATTAAACTAAGATAAGCAACTTTCCTTCAGCCCCGCCGGCCGTGTCCTGCTAAGCTTCAAAGCTCGGAAGAGAGACACGGCCTTGGATTAACGATTATAATCCATACCCTATAAAACTAAAAACCTAATGAATTTTTATACCTTTGATTGGTACGAAAAACAGGGAAGCTTACATCCATACATTCAAATTTTCTAATCCCGCCTTGCATGCCGGCAAGTCTTTTTTTATGAGGCCGGCAAAAAAAACGCATAGCGATTTCTATCTGCGTCTGTTCTACCCTATTCGACAATCCTTTTAATTCATGGCCCGGACAATGAGTAACAAAAGTTAATTTTGCACTTCATTTTTATAACATGGCGTTTACACATTTAATACAAACGGCGGTAATTAAAAGCCTGCAGGAATTATACGGGCAACGTTTTTCTGAAAAGGATTTCCAGATAAACGAAACCAAGCCGGAATTTGAAGGAGACTATTCCATTGTTCTTTTTGCTTTGGTAAAAAATTTAAAGCTGGCTCCGGATGTTTTGGCAAAAAACCTGGGAGACAATCTTTTAAAAAATAATCCTGGTTTATTTTCAGGTTATAATGTTATAAAAGCATTTCTAAACCTAAACATTTCAGAAGAGGCGCTGCAAACTTTCCTGGCAAAAAATTACAACGATGTTTGTTTTGGCAAAAAACCGTTGAACAAAAGGAAAGTGATGGTTGAATACTCGTCGCCCAACACCAATAAGCCGTTGCATCTTGGGCATTTAAGAAATAACTTTTTAGGATGGAGTGTTGCCGAAATTTTAAAAGCAAATGGATACGAAGTGTATAAATCAAGCATCGTTAACGATCGCGGTATACATATTTGCAAGAGCATGATTGCGTGGGAGGAATTTGCAAACGGCGCCACGCCGGAATCAACACACACAAAGGGCGATCATTTTGTGGGAGATTATTATGTGAAATTTAATGATGAATATAAAAAGGAAGTTAAAGAATTAGTAGATGAGGGCAAGCCGGAAAAGGAAGCGGAGAAGGAAGCCCCGATAATGAAAAAGACCCAACAGATGTTACTGGATTGGGAACATGGAAAGCCGCAGGTTATTGAACTTTGGAACAAAATGAATGGTTGGGTTTACAAGGGTTTTGATGAAACGTATAAAAGAATAGGCAGCGATTTTGACCAGACCTTTTATGAAAGTCAAACTTATATTCTCGGAAAAGAATTTGTACAAAAAGGTTTGGAAGATGGTTCGTTTTATAAAAAAGAAGATGGAAGTGTTTGGATAGATCTTAGCGATGCAGGTCTTGATGAAAAACTTTTATTACGGGGCGATGGCACTTCTGTTTATATAACGCAGGACATTGGCCTGGTAAAAGAAAAGTTTGAGCAATACCATTTAGATGAAAGCATCTATGTAATCGGCGACGAGCAAATTTATCACATGAAAGTGTTGAAGGAAATTTGCAGGAAGTTGGGCATGCCGTTCGCGGACAATATTCTTCACCTAAGTTATGGAATGGTAGAACTTACTACGGGTAAAATGAAAAGCCGCGAAGGAACCGTTGTTGATGCAGATGATTTAATTGATGAAATGATTGCCACTGCGAAACATCATACAGAAGAACTTGGAAAAGTAAAAGATTTTACCGAAGATGAATTGAAGGAACTGTACGAAATACTTGGCCTGGGCGCTATGAAATTTTACCTGCTTCGCGTTGATCCAAAGAAAAGAATGATTTTTAATCCTGAAGAAAGTATCGATTTTCATGGATTTACAGGGCCCTTTGTTCAATATACGTATGCAAGAATTCAATCAATTTTAAGGAAGATTGGGGAACCGTCCGCGGCAATCGTCAATGGGCAATCGCCAATGGAAAAACTGCTTCCACTTGAAAGGCAACTTTTAATTTTCCTGGAGAAATATTCGAACGTGGTTGAGCAGGCGGCGATAGAATTGAATCCTTCGGTTATAGCTAATTATGCGTTTCACCTCGCTAAAACATTCAATTCATTTTATGTGGAGCATTCAGTTGCCAATGCAGAGAGTGACGAAAAGAAAATTCTTCGTTTACACATAGCCGTAATGACGGCAACCGTTATAAAAAGCGCTCTGCAGTTGTTGGGTATTAAAGTTCCCGAGAGAATGTAGGGAGCGGTAGCAAGTATTGAGTCGTAAGTAGCAAGAACAACGGCCCGCTGGCTGTTACCTTGTATCTGCTACCTTCCGCCTCCTAAACACAACAACTTCCCGAAAACTTCGTTTATATGCCAATAAGATGTATATTTGCGCCTTATTATATACTCCTACTTAGCAGACTGGATAATCTTCCAAAACGGTAAAAGCTCATCAAGTCATAGGTTTTGAGCATATTCGTATCCGGCTTTCATAAATCAATTAAGGTTCGCGGAAGTTATCATTAACATTAAAATTTTTAGAATTGAATTTTCAAGAATTGCATTTAATTGCACCTATTTTAAAGGCGCTCGAAGCAGAAGGTTATACTTCGCCTACTCCAATACAGGAACAAGCCATCCCCGATGTGCTCAAGGGAAAAGACCTGTTGGGTTGCGCTCAAACAGGCACGGGTAAAACGGCAGCATTTGCCATACCCATACTGCAAAATTTATTTTTGCAGAAAAATCATGAAGTTGCCAATGATACTATAAAAGCGCTTATACTTACGCCCACGCGTGAGTTGGCCATACAGATAGACGAAAGTTTTGCTGCTTATGGAAAACATACAGGCCTCAGGCACACCGTTATCTTTGGAGGCGTTTCCCAATATCATCAAACGAATCAATTACGCAGGGGTGTTGATATATTAATTGCCACACCAGGAAGATTACTGGATCTTATTTCGCAACGATTCGTAAATCTTCAGCATATCAAGATGTTCGTGCTGGATGAAGCAGATCGTATGCTTGACATGGGTTTCATTAATGACGTTAAAAAAATAATTGCAAAGCTTCCTGTAAAAAGGCAGACATTGTTTTTTTCTGCAACGATGCCGCCGGAAATATCAAAACTTTCAGCGTCGATATTAACTAACCCGGTAAGGGTTGAAGTGACTCCGGTTTCTTCAACAGTAGAAAAGATTGAACAGGCAATTTATCTTGTTGAAAAGAATGACAAACGCCAGTTACTGATCCATCTTTTAAAAGATAATAAAATACAAAGTGCCCTGGTGTTTACGAGAACAAAGCATAGTGCTGACAAGATTGGAAAAGATCTCTATCGTGCACGAATCAGTTCCGGCGTTATTCATGGAAATAAAACGCAGGCTGCCAGGCAGAATGCTTTAAATGATTTTAAAACCGGCAAAATACGGGTGTTAGTGGCCACTGATATTGCAGCCCGAGGTATTGATGTAGATGATCTGAGCCACGTAATTAATTTTGAATTACCCAATATTCCAGAGACGTATGTGCATCGTATAGGCCGTACCGGTAGAGCGGGTGCATCCGGAACGGCATTATCATTTTGCGACATGGAAGAAAGGGAATTTTTGCGCGACATCCATAAACTGATAAAACTGGAAATACCGGTTGTTGATGATCATCCCTATGCAAGTAATATGCAGTTTGTGCAAACACCGGTGGTTCAAAAAAATCCAATGGTGCGCAACAAGCCCGCCTCACATAGTGGCTTCAGAAGAACAAGAAGCTGGTCGCAGGGACGTGGAAGGTAAAGGCCTCACTCCAACCCCACCCTTCGACAAGCTCAGGATGGCAAAGAAGATGGATAAGAATTGAATAAGAATACTAATTTCTGAAATTATATTAATAACGCCTTATAGAAATATAGGCGTTATTTTATTTAGAAAATAAGTCAGGCACGATCCTTTTTTCGTCTCAAAATCTTTTGAAGTGTATCAACGGCATCTGAGGTTGCCGCTTCATAACTCTCACCATTCTTCTTTACAAAATCATCATAACCGGGAACGCTTAATCGGATCTCGCAAAATTTGTTATCGGTATTATTTCCGTCATCCGTGAACAAGGTAACATCGGCACTGATAATTGAATCATCAAAATGGGAAAGCTTTCCTACTTTTTCTTCGACAAAATCTTTCAGTTGATCACTGGCCTTAAAATGCAGGGACTGCAGGTTTATTTTCATGGTTTTTATTTAAAATAATAATCAAAAAGTTGAACTGATTGCCCAAAGGTAACCCGTTTAAAAAAACGTGCTATGGAAATAAATTATTTTACAGAATCTTTATATAATGTTTGCACCACATCAAGCGAAGCGATATAAATACTTCTACCGTGAGTACCGATCACAATATCGTTGGCTGCTTTTTGGATGGCAATGTCGTGTACAGGCACCGAAGGAAGATTGTTTCCGAAAGCCATGAATGTTTCTCCTTTGTTGAACGATGCATATAAACCATTGTCACTGCCAACATATAAAATGTCTTCGTATTTCGGATCTTCTCTCACAACATTTAAAGGCCCCGAAGGCAAATTGTTTCCTATTCGATTCCATGTTTGCCCGTAATCTTCACTTAGAAAAAGCCACGGGGTAAAGTTGTCATTGCGATAGGCATTCAAGGTTACATATACTCTTCCCTCTTTAAACGACGATGCAACAACACGGCTCACATATAAATTTTTGGGCAATTTACCATTTACTAACGTCCAGGTGTAGCCGCCATCCTTCGTGACCTGTATATTTCCATCGTCAGTACCCACATAGATCAGCCCAAATCTTAAAGGCGATTCACTGATCGTTACAATTGTTCCGTAAGGCACGTCTCCGTCTTTTTTACCGTTAGTAAGGTCTTTACCCAATGGAACCATTTTGTCTCCTTTATTCATGCTCCGGTAAAACACATCAGTTCCCATATACAAAATATCCTGGTTAAAACTGCTTAATAAAATAGGAGTTTGCCAGTTATAGCGCAACTTCTCAGCATCAATATCGGGCATGGGATGAATGCGTTTGACATCACGTTGATCAATTACTTTCCTTGCATATTCGCCAAACTGGGAGCCGAAGTAAACGGTTTTATTATCTCTTGTATCAACCTGCACCTGCATACCGTCTCCTCCGCCCAGGTTTTTCCATTCATTAACCGGTTGTTCCTCTTCAACGTTATCAGCGCTTTCGTCGCCCTTTATCTCAGATGATCCATACCACACACCATTATCCTGGATGCCGCCATAAACATTATAAGGTTTGGCATCATCAACAGCAATTGCATAAAATTGTGCTACCGGTGGCGTATTCGCTTTAAACCAATGTTGCCCGTTATCATAGGTGATATTGCATCCCCCATCATTACCGGCAACCCAGTTGCTATCCCGCAAAGGATTGATCCATTCACCGTGCCAGTCGCCGTGTGTATTGGATTTATCAACAACTTTAAATGTTTTACCCCCGTCATTGCTAAGCATGATACTATATCCATTAATAATTACTTTTTTATCATTAACCGGTGAAACAGAAACCTTACCAAAATAATATCCATAGGTATTGTATAAATCAAGTCCTTTTGTGTTTACCTTTTCCCAAGTGATACCACCGTCATCGCTTCTATAGACTTCGCATCCAATTACCGGTGTGCTAACCAATTCCGAATTGGCATCATTTAAATAATCATAGATAGCAGTTGGTTTTATTTTACCGGTGCGAACCATTTCCTTTACAGTTGAATCATTATATTTCTCATCAAAATCATTTTTGATGAGAAAAGAATCGAGTTTTTTATCGTTCAATGATAAAAACTTTTCCCTGGTAATATTTTTAAAATCATCTGTAATATATTTTGACGTATCTGCTTTTTTGGTTGCCGTATCAGGCCGGTGATTTTGATTGTCAAGCGTTGCATATATTATTTGCGGGTTAGCTGCATATACAGCAACACCTATTCTTCCGGTACCATTGTCCTGGGGGAAACCAGTTCTTTCACCGGTCACTTTTTTCCAGGTATCGCCGCCGTCGATGCTTTTGTAAATAGCAGAGGTATTTCCGCTCTCCACAAAATTCCATGCCCTTCTCTCACGGTGCCACATACACGCAAATAATTCATCGGTATTTTTTGGGTTGATGTCCATATCAATCGCTCCCGTATTATCATCCACATATAATATTTGTTTCCATGTTTTACCACCATCTGTTGTCTTGTAAACTCCCCTTTCTTTATTTGCTGAATACAGATGACCTATAACAGCCACCCATGCAGTATTCTTATTTCGCGGATCAAGAATTATTTTTCCAATGTGTTCGCTCTCCGGAAGGCCAAGGTATTGCCAGGTTTTGCCCGTGTCAACACTTTTATAAACACCAATTCCCGAGTAGGAAGACCTGCTGCTATTGGCCTCACCGGTTCCTACCCATATTTCGCCATCGTGCCAGTTCACGGCAATATCCCCGATACCAATTGCCTCTTCATGATCAAAAACAGGTACAAAACTTTGACCGTTATTAGTAGTATGCCAAAGGCCACCCGTTGCGTAAGCCACATAGAACTCAGTTGGATCATTCGGATTCACATCTACATCCACTACCCTGCCACTCATTATGGACGGGCCAATATTTCTAAACTTAATATCTTTTAATATTGATTGATTTTCTAATAATTTTCTTTGCGATAAACCGTTCAATCTTTCAGACGCTTTTGTAGGCTGAACTTGCGCATATATATTTGAAAAGGTTAAAATTGATACGAACAGTAACGACAGTCGCCTGAAAGCAATGCTTAATTTGGTAAATTTGAAATTGAAAAACATCATTTAAAATTTAATAACTATGATATTAAAAACAAGCAAACTTATATTTTTATTTATTGCTCTTCATTTTTGTTCCACCTCTTACGCACAATACAAATCTTATAAAATATCTGTGCATGGCGATACATTGAACGCCATCGACAACAAAGGGTTAAAGCAGGGAAAATGGGTAGTTCATGTAGACCCATTACGCGGAGAACCGGGATACGAAGAAGAAGGAATTTTTGTTAATGATAAGAAAGAAGGCCTTTGGAGAAAATATACATTGCAAAGCGATCTCATAGCCATTGAAAATTATAAATATGGTGGAAAAGATGGCCTTTGCCAATATTATACACCTTTGGGCGACCTGGTGAGAGAAGAGAATTGGAGGGCATATAATCCAGACCAGCCTTATGATACAATTCCGGTTTATGGGCAGGGCAATAATGAAATTATTAGCTACAAAATTGTGAGAGCTGAACAATACAGCGTAAAAAATGGAGACTGGACCTACTACGATCCTACCACGGGAAGAGTGCTAAAACTCGAAAAATACGATCGCGGTCATTTGCTTAACCCACCAAAAACCGAAGTTGTTTCGGAAGAGCCAAAAAAAATTGCCAAGCCGGCCGAAGTACTGGAATATGAAAAGAAGAATAGCGGCAAAAAGAAGGTAAGAGTAAGGGACGGACAAACGGGGAATTAGGTCTTTTAGCTGCCGCAACGCTCAATTTTTTAAAAGGACATTATCTTTTCTCAAAAGCGGAAATTCTCCGGACATTTACCACGAAAAAAGGGCAGCATGTTATAAAATATGCTGCCCTTTTTGGAAGAGGTTTTTCAAAACAATAGTGTAAAATAAAGTGGGAGTCTTAACAAAGTCCATTGGAATCCGCGCTCTTTCAAGGAATATTGACGTACCAGTAAAGCAAAAATGCTGCCAAAAATGTCAAAAATTTTAAGTTACTTATTTTCAACAGTTTACAAATTATGATGAAGAAGCAACGGCCTAAAATAATTATTAAATGGCTAAAATTAATAAGTAAACGGTCGACAATCCTGGAAAAAGAGAAGTCGTTGTTGCATAAAATATCATCAACCACAATCAACTTATTAGTTCATCTGAAAGGACGACCAGCTTTTTATTGAAGGTTCATTGAAGAAATGATCTCCTTAATTTTTGCTTCAAGTTTTTGGTTGGCCGCGTCAAATTCACTTGCACTTTTCAAGGACATATTTACACCGAAGTAAAATTTGATTTTTGGTTCTGTTCCGCTAGGTCTCGCAGATATTTTACTCCCGTCTTCAGTAATAAATTGTAATACATTACTTTTAGGAAGATCGATTTTTTTACTTTCTCCGGTCTTCAAATTTTTCATTACCTGGCTGTCGTAATCATACAATTCAACCACGGGGCTTCCTGCAATTTCGGTTGGCGGGTTATCTCTATAACCCTGCATCATATCCGCAATTTCTTTTGAGCCATTCATACCCTTTTTAGTAATGGAAATCAGGTCCTCTTTATAAAACCCGTACCTGACATATAGTTCAATTAATTTGTTGTAAAGTGTTTGACCCTTCCCTTTTTCAACCGCCGCTACTTCGCATATCATTGCTACGGCACTAACGGCATCTTTATCACGAACCTTGTCTCCTACCATCAGGCCAAAACTTTCTTCACCGCCAACGACATAATTTTCTTTACCCTCCTTTTCTTTGATCATGGCAGCAATCCATTTAAAACCGGTAAGCACATTGTAACAGGTGATATTACTTTGTTTCGCAATTACATCAATAAGGTCAGTAGTAACAATTGTTTTTATCACCATATCATTGGGCCTGGCAAGTCCGCTGTTTTTCCTTGCTTCAATAAGATAGTTAAAAACGATCAATGCGGTCTGATTTCCATTCAACAATATCCATTCGTCCTTATCATTTCTAACGCCGGCGCCTACCCGATCTGCATCCGGGTCGGTGCCCAGCAATATATCCGCATCGAGTTCTTTCGCTTTATTAAGCCCGATACTCATGGTTGCTTTTTCTTCAGGATTGGGATAACCCACTGTTGGAAAATTGCCATCAGGGTTTTCCTGCTCGGCTACAATATGTACGTTATCAAATCCAAATGCCTTCAGGGCCTGCGGCACCAACGTGATACCAGAACCATGAATGGGAGTGTAAACAATTTTAAGATCATGCTGCGCCTTACACGCCGCATGATTTACACTGAGGCCTTTCACCATTTCAATATATTTATCATCCATATCTTTACCTATGATGGTGATATTTTCCTCGTTGCCCTTCCATTTTACATCATCAAGACTTTTAATTTTTTCAACTTCGGCAATTACGTTTTCATCATGGGGAGATACCATTTGAGCGCCGTCGTCCCAATAGGCTTTATAGCCGTTATATTCTTTGGGGTTGTGCGATGCTGTGCAAACAACGCCCCCCTGGCAGCCCAAAGTTCTTATAGCAAAACTCAACTCCGGCGTGGGCCGTAGTGATTCAAATAAAAACACTTTAATACCATTTGCTGCAAATATGTTGGCCGTAATTTCGGCGAACTTCCGGCTGTTGTTACGGCTGTCGTGTGCGATTGCAACTTTTACTTCGCCAAAACATTGTTTCAAATAATTAGCATAACCCTGTGTGGCCATTCCAACTGTATAAGTATTCATCCTGTTAGTGCCAACACCCATAATTCCTCTGAGGCCGCCGGTGCCAAATTCAAGATCTTTGTAAAATGCATCTTCTAATTGTGAAGGGTCCTCTTTTTGCAGCCGGAGAATTTCATTTTTTGTGGCCTCGTCATAATCTCCCGTTAGCCACTCTTTAATTTTACTTTCTGTTTTTGGTTCCATTTCTTTTTTTTTACAATTTGAAGATATTCATTTTTGATTATTTGGAAACTATCAATAAGCAATAACCGTATTTTTGTATGATGTGTATTGTGCAAAACTACAGGAAACAACGGCTTTTATTGTGCTTAATTATTACTTCTTTTCTTTCTGCCAATTGCACGTTTGCGCAATATAATTTCCAACCTAACATTAGTTTAAACAAGCTGGAGAATTTCAATGATTCAATTCAGCAACATACAATATATCCTTACAACAAAAAAAGAGTGCGACTTGTTACCGTTAGTAACGTAGTTGCATACGGAGCATTACTCGTTGGACTTAATGCAGAATGGTATGCAAAATATCCAAGATCAGGTTTTCATTTTTTTAACGATGATGCAGAATGGCTGCAGGTTGATAAAGTGGGGCATACTTATAGTGCATACACTGAGAGTCGTGCCAGTATGGAAGCATGGCGCTGGGCGGGCTTACGGAGAAAAGAAAGAATATGGATTGGAGGATTAAGTGGCGTTGCCTACCAATCTATCATAGAAGTCTTGGACGGCTTTTCCTCGCAATATGGATTTAGTCCCGGCGATTTCGCCGCAAATATTGTTGGCTCCGGAATGTTTATAGCACAGGAGTTGGCATTGGATGATCAAAGAATAAAACTTAAATTCTCTTTTCACAGGAAAAATTATGGCGAGCCGGATCTTAATAAGAGAGCCGATGCAATTTATGGCAGCACAGAAATTGAAAGATTTATTAAAGATTATAATGCGCAGAGCTATTGGCTAAGCGCAAATATTAAGTCGTTTTTTCCCGATTCAAATCTTCCGCCCTGGTTATCTTTTTCGTTTGGTTATGGAGCGGAGGGTATGTTTGGCGCAAGAAGTAATGTTGCTTTGGATGCTAACGGCAATGTAACTTTTGACCGGCATGATATCAAACGTTACAGGCAGTGGTACATTTCCCCCGATGTTGATTTTTCGAAAATAAGGACTAATAAGAAAGGGCTGAAGATTTTATTTTTTGTGCTTGATGCATTTAAATTTCCGGCGCCAACTTTGGAATATTCCAACGGAAGTTTTAAGGGGCACTGGCTTGTTTTCTAAAATGCTTCTCACCGATCGCACATATAAACACCGGTGTTGTATTAACTTTAAAATGGCCCTTTCCCACAGAGACGCTAAGATCACAAAGCAATATTCTTAGTGTTCTCCGTGGCTTTGTGGGAACCTTGATTAAGACCAAATGAACTTGACTCGACACTAATTAAACTCATCGCATTTTTTCTCTATACCAGTCTTGCTCCCAAAATTTCAGTACCGTTAGTTTCCACAATAATTTTTTCATCGGTTGCGGTTGAGACTGACATACCCACATAATCAGGCGCGACAGGAAATTGTTTATAACTTCTTTCAACCAATACCAACACCTGAATTTTTTTTGGATTGAATTCTAAAAACGGCTTAATCGCATATAACAACGTTTTACCCGTGTTCGCCACATCGTCCGTTACAATTATTGCAGCGTTATCAAAATCATTTTCTTTCGGAATAGAAATATTTTTTGGATTCTTTTTATCAATATCAATTTCGATCACCACAATTTTCCCTTTGAAAACTTCCTGCAAAGTTGCTTTAATGATATTAGCGATAATTAGTCCGCTACCTTTTATTCCGGCAAGAATGATCTCTTTCTCGCCGATGTTTTTCTCCACAATTTCAAATGCCATCCGTTGTAACTTTTTCCCGGCAATCTCCGCACTTAAAATCGAATTATCAGTGGCCATATTTAATATTTTTTATGAAAATAAATAGTCCTTTGCATTTGAACAATAAAACAATTCAATCCGTTACCTTAGCATCATATCTTCAGTATGGAAATTATTCAGCAAATTCTTTTTATCCCGTTAACGCTTGCCGCCGTTATATTGTTTGCTAAAAAAGTTAAGGAAATATACAGCAATATTAATTTAGGACATGATGAAGATTTAACCGGCAATTCAAGAGAACGGTGGAAAAACGTTTTGTTGCTTGCCCTGGGTCAAAAGAAAATGTTTCGGTACCCGCTTGTTGGCCTAATACATTTTGTAATTTATGCAGGCTTCATCATTATCAATATAGAAGTTTTGGAGATTGTACTCGATGGTATATTTGGAACCCATCGCATGTTCGCAAATACATTGGGCAGCTTTTACACATTCATAATTGACTTTTTTGAAATACTTGCTATTGGTGTATTACTGGCTTGTGTTATTTTTTTAATAAGAAGAAATGTTTTGAAAATAAAACGTTTTATTAAACATGACCTGGATGGCTGGCCACGGACGGATGCTAATGTAATTTTAATTACAGAAATTATTTTAATGAGTTTATTCCTTACGATGAACTCCGCGGACCGTGCCTTACAATTGCAAGGAAGCCCGCATTATGCTGATCATGGAAATTTTATTTTATCCGGATTATTCGCGTCTTCTTTTCAAAATCTATCATCCTCTTCTTTAATTAGCATTGAGCGAACCTGCTGGTGGCTGCACATTACAGGCATTTTTGCATTTCTAAATTATTTGCCTTACAGCAAACATTTTCACATCCTGCTGGCTTTTCCAAATGCTTATTATAAACCACTGGAGCCAAAAGGTAAAATGGAGAATATGGAAAGCGTGGAAAAGGAAGTTCAATATATATTTAAACCCGAACTGGCGCCTGCTAACGCTGAGGCGCAAACGCCGAAGTTCGGTGCCAAAGACATTTTCGAT